>CALRZK010000009.1:0-13770 GCA_943372615.1 Bradyrhizobium ivorense
TCGCGTCCGATCCACCCTCTCCCACAAGGGGAGAGGGAAGAGCCACAGCTATCCAACCAATCCCTTCGCGGGCTTCACCATCCCGCTATCCGGAAACACCCGCTCCGCCAGCACGCGCTCGTTGATGCCGAGATGGTCGCGCAGCACGCCCTTCAGCACCGCGCGCAGATCCGTCGTCGGCGCGAGATCACGCCCGTCAAGCAATCTGCCATTCGCCAGTCCCGGCCAGTCCGCGATCACGCGCCCGCCCTTCACCGCGCCGCCAGCGAGCAGCGCGATCGTGCCGGTGCCGTGATCGGTCCCGGCCGTGCCGTTGATCTTCGCCGTGCGTCCGAACTCAGTGGCGACCACCACCACCGTGTCGCGCCAGTGCGGCCCTAATCCGTTCTGGAATTCCGCCAGCGCACCATCGAGCCCACCGAGCAATTGCGCGAGGCGACCGACCGGCCCGCCCTCCTGCGCATGGGTGTCCCAGCCATCGAAGGCCAGCGCCGCCACGCGCGGGCCGTCATCGGCCGCCATCAGCTTCGCGGCCCCACGCGCCACCTGCTTCATTGCGGTGACGGCATTGCCGCCTTTCGGCTTCATGTCGTCACCGACCGCGAGCTTATCGAGCTTAAGGCCCTGCGACAGCGCTGTTGCCAAAGCGGGATCGCGGTCCTGATAGAGCTGCAGCAGCCGCATGGCCGTATCATCCGCTGCATTCGGCAGATTGACCGGCGACCAGCCCACCGTCGACGCGGCGCCACGCAACACCAGCGGCGTGGTCGGCCCAACCGCGAGGCCCGATGTTACGCGCTCCCCGCGCGGCAACGCCTCGATGGCGCGGTTGAGCCAGCCGGATTGCACGCGGCCGGGACCGGGATAGCCGCTTTCCAGCACATCCTGTCCATCGAAATGCGAGCGCTCACGATAGCCGGTCGCCACCGCATGCACGATCGCCGCCTGCCTGTCGCGATACATGCGCGCGAATTCGGGCATCGCGGGATGCAGACCGAAAAAGCCGTCGAGCGGCAACGCCGCATTCTGCCCGTCCTTTAGCAATGCGATCGAACCGTGCAGACCGGCATAATCGGGATCGCCCAGCGGCGCGACAGTGGCGAGACCATCGAGCGCACCACGCAGGATGACGACGATCAGCCGCGGATCGCGGTTGTCAGCCGCGCGCGCGAATTTCGGCAGGTAAGCCCAGGCCGCAAAGGCCGCGCCGGAAAGCAGCAACGAGCGGCGGGTCGGAGAGAGCGTCCGGCTTTCACAGCAATCCATCGTCATCTCCTCTGGAATTCCGGCGACATCAGCAGCAGCGCCAGTGCCTGTTGCCGTGTCTCTGCCCGCGCAACGGTCTGGCGCGTCTCGGTGGACGCCGCCTCGCCTGCCACGACTTCGAGCAATTCGCGCGGATCCATGCTGTCGGGAATGCGCGACGACACCTGCGCCGCGAGATCGAGTCGCAGCTTCATGCCCTCCGGCACGGCCCATGCGCCATTGCTATCCGGAAAACCGTTCGGCCCCGCCGGCGTCCAGAGCGGCTGGCCGAGCGCCTGCAGACCGGCAAAGTATCGGTTCGGGTCTTCGGGAATACGCGCCAGCAGCCGCCCCGTGGCGATGAGATATTCATAGGGCGTGCGCAGTTTTGTCACCGGCGTTTGCCACGCCTCGTTCGAATCCAATAGCGCCAGCGATACGGCTTTCAGATCGCCATCGGTTTTTCTGAACACGCCTTCCAGCCGTGCCACCAAAGCAGGCGGCGGCGCATCCGCCACGAAATGTTGCGCCAGCTTCAGCGCGATGAATTTCGCAGCCGACGGATGCCGCGCAAGGTCGGCGAGCGCTGCCAGGCCCTGCGCAACGCCGGTGTCCTCATAGGTCTTGCCAAGCAATTGCTGCGGGCCCGGCTCATGCGCATTGGCATTGAATGCAAAGGTGCCGGGCGCGCCGATCTTTCCTTCGCGGCCCGCAAAGGTCCAGCCGGTGATGATGCGCGCCAATGACGTGACATCCGCCTGCGTATAGCCTCCGCCGACGCCGAGCACATGCAGCTCCATGATCTCGCGTGCGAGATTTTCGTTGAGCCCGCGCTTGCCGTTTTGCCCCGCTTTCGAATTCGGGCCGATGGATTGCTGATTGTCGAGAAAGAACAGCATCGCCGGATGCTGCTCCACCGCGCGCACCATGTCCGCGAATTTGCCGAGCACATGCGGCCGGATCGCCTCGCGCTCGAACGAACCCGCCCACATCCGCGCCGGCTCGCCCTTGTTCGCGGAGATGCAAAAATGGTTCGACCAGAACACCACCAGCCGCTCGACGAAGCCGCCTTCCGCAATGGTCGCGCGCTGGATGCGCGCCAGTGCCTCGGCGCGATAGGTCTTCTGCACCACATTTTGCGGCATCGCCGCCGCGGGCGGCGGCTTTGGCGCGTCGGGCTGCACCGTCATCGTGGTGTTGCCGGCCATCGCCGGTGCTTCCGGTTTTTTCTCGGCCTCGATCGGCGGAGCTTTGGCCGCAGCCTCGCGCGCTGTCTTCACTTCAAGTTGATAGGCGAACATCGCCAAAGCGAGGTCCGGCGTGCTCTGGAGACCCGGCAGTTCCAGCATCGCTGCCTGTGGCCGCGCCAGTTCCGCCTTTACATAACCGCGCGGATCGGAGGCGGCATTGACGATGTCGCCCGATGCGCCGCCGCGGGCGCCGAAGCCGAAGCGATTGAGCGCGATCAGCGCGCCTTGCGGGTCGCGGGCCATCGGGTTTCCCTCATGTCATCGCCGTCCTATGATGCGTGCGCGACAGCGATCATTTCATCTGCATATGCGGTTCCAGCAGATGAATGCCACATGAAGATCGCACGGAAATTGAGGCCGTTTGCATGACAAATCCGACAGGAACCGACAGCTTGCCCGGCGATGTCCCGCCGAGCCGTCGCCTGACCTGCTCGGCCTGCGGTACCGAATTCGGCTGCGATCTCTCCGGCAACTGCTGGTGCATGGACGAGCCCGCCAAACTGCCGATGCCGACCACAGGCGGCGATTGCCTGTGCCGCGACTGCCTGCGCGCGGCCGCCGAAGCACATGCCCGCGCCGCATCGGCGTGATCCAGCTTCGTTAACGCGCATCTTTCATCGGGACATTTCGACGCTGCGCGCGAATGGACTACCGCAAAATCTTGCGTCCTGCGCCGCTGCACGCGGCCATATCTTCCAATCAGCGCGCCACATTACAAATCGCCCATCTTCGCGCGCGTTGCGGCGACCAAGGCTTTGCATTTCATGAAGGTTTTCCGTCGACTTTGAGCAAAAGCCAAACGTGCGGAGTCGTCCGCCTGCATCGGAAAGCCCTGTGATCAATCTGCCCTTCTTCTTCCGGCGCGCGCTTGTCCCCGGTCTCGCCGCGATCGTTGTCTTCGCTGGCGCACGCCCATCGCACGCTGCACAGCATCTGCTGTCGCAGAGTGATCTGAAGGCGGTGTCGGAAGCGACGCGCCTCGCCGGCGCAGGCAAGCTCGACGCGGCGACGACCACGCGGGATCACATTCGCGATCCCCTCGGCCGCAAACTGGCGGAATGGGTGATCCTGCGCTCCGATGGCGGCACCGAATTCGCGCGCTATGCGAATTTCATTCATGCCAATCCCGCATGGCCCGGCATGACGCTGATGGAGCGCCGCGCCGAAGCGCGGCTGTGGATCGAGCGCGCTGACACCGCCACGGTTCGTGCATTCTTCGCAGGACGTGAACCGCGTACGGCGCTCGGACAACTCGCGATGGCGCGCGCGCTCGCCACGCTCGGCGATGCCCGCGCAGCCCGCTATGCCGCTTCCGCGTGGCGCAGCGACGGCTTTTCATCCGGCACCGAAGCGGAAGTTCTGACGCTGTTCGGATCGCGGCTCACGCAGGCCGATCACGCCGCACGCATGCACAGCCGCCTCTATGCCAATGATTTCGACACCGCAATGCGCGCTGCAAAGCATCTTGGACCCGGTGCGGTCGCCATCGTCTCTGCGCGCGCCGCCGTGATCCGCAAGAAGCCCAACGCTACAGCCCTGCTCGCCGCCGTGCCAAAAAATGTCCGCAGCGACGCCGCCTATCAGTTCACCCGCATTCAATGGCTGCGTCGCAGCGGCCGCGACGCCGAGGCGGCACAGCTGATGCTGTCGGCGCCGCGCGACCAGAGTGTGATCAACAGCCCGGATCTCTGGTGGGTCGAGCGCCGCGCGCTGGTGCGCTCGCTGCTCGATGACGGCAAGGCCAAGCTCGCTTATCGTCTGGCGCATGATGCAGCGCCGGAGAAGGAGACCTATCGCGTCGATCGCGCCTTCATGGCCGGCTGGATCGCTCTGCGTTTCCTGCGCGATCATCAGACGGCGATACGCCACTTCAACGAAATCCCCGGCCTCACCCGCGGCCCTACCGCGCTCGCCCGCGCGCAATACTGGCTCGGTCGCGCCGCCGAAACCGGTCGCAACCGCGCATCGGCGCAGCAACACTACGCCCTCGCCTCGCAGCACGGCACCACCTATTACGGCCAGCTCGCCTGCGCCCGGATCGGCTGCCGCAACACCAAGCTGCGCACGCCTCCGGCCTTGAGCCAGACGCAACGCGCCACACTCGCCAATCGCGAACTCGTGCGCGCCGTCGAAATTCTTTACGCCAGTGGCAATCGCCGCCTTGTCGTTCCCTTCGTCGGCGACCTTCACCGCACCAACGACACCGCATTGCTGGCGATGGTCGCCGAGTCAGCGCGAAACCATCGCGATCCCGGCGCCATGCTGGCCGTCGGCAAAGCCGCCCTCAATCGCGGCCTCGCTTTCGACAGCTACGCCTTCCCCGCCACCGGCTTGCCGGACTTCACTCCCATCGGCGCCAAGACCGAAACGAGCCTCACCTATGCCATCACCCGCACCGAGAGCGCCTTCAACCCGCGCATCACATCCGGTGCCCTCGCCACCGGTTATATGCAGGTGACGCCCGCGGCCGGCCAGACGCTGGCGCGGCGGATGGGTTTCACCTTCAGCAATGACCGCCTGCACAACGATCCCGCCTATAATCTGCAGCTCGGCTCGGCGGAGATCGCCAACCTCCTCAGCGACTATGACGGAAACCACGTGCTCGCTTTCGTCGGCTACAATGCCGGTCGCGGCCGCGTGCGCCAGTGGATCGAGCGCTATGGCGATCCACGACAGGCCAATGTGGATGTGGTGGATTGGGTCGAGCGCATCCCCTATGCGGAGACGCGCAACTATGTGCAGCGCGTGCTGGAAAACCTGCAGGTCTATCGCTCCCGCTTCGGGAATCCGGAGCTCGCGATCGAGGCGCATATGCGGGGCCGGCAGGGATAGGCTCGCCAGCATCGCGCGGTCCCGCGAATTGAGATATCGCAAAGCCGGCCTCTTCGAACGGCTCTAGTTTGTCCTCAGCAAGAGGACGAACACCATGCGATCGGATTGGGCGAGATCCTACGGGCAAGACCGGCTGCCGCGTTACACCAGCTATCCCACGGCGCCGCATTTCTCCCCTGCCATCACCGAAGCGCATTACCGGAACTGGCTACGCGCGCTGTCGTCGCGACAGCCGGCGTCGCTTTATGTCCATGTCCCGTTCTGCCGCGCCATGTGCTGGTATTGCGGCTGCCATACATCGCTGACCAAGCGGGACGAGCCGATCGCCATCTATACAGCAGCCCTGCGTCGCGAGGCCGGGATCGTGGCGGAGACCATCGGCCATCGGCAGCCAATCTCGCATATCGCGTTTGGCGGCGGCACACCGACGATCATGTCGCCGGAGTCCTTCATCGACCTGATGGGCGCTTTGCGTTTCTCTTATTTCGTGCTGCCCGATGCCGAGATCGCTGTTGAGATCGATCCGCGCACACTCACCGCCGACATGACCGAGGCCCTCGGCCAATGCGGCGTCAATCGCGTCAGCCTAGGCGTGCAGAGTTTCGATCCCGCCGTTCAGCGCGCCATCAACCGCATGCAGAGTTTTGAGCAGACGGCGGCGGCGGTGCAGTCACTGCGCAAAGCCGGTGTCGGCAAGGTCAATTTCGATCTGCTCTATGGCCTGCCCCTGCAGACAGTGGACTCATGCCTCGACACAGTCGCTAAGTGCATCGCGTTGCGACCCGATCGGCTGTCCGTGTTCGGCTATGCGCATATTCCGTCCTTCAAGAAGCATCAGCGCAAGATTGCCGAAGACACCTTGCCTGACAGCCCCGAGCGGCACCTGCAATCCGAGGCCATTGCAGAAGCTTTGGTTGACGCCGGTTATGTGCGCATCGGCCTCGATCACTTCGCATTGCCGGAAGACAACCTTGCCATCGCCCAGCAGGCCGGCCGTCTGCACCGTAATTTCCAGGGCTATACCGACGATAACGCGACGACGCTGATCGGCCTCGGCGCCAGCGCCATCGGCCGCACGCCCGACGGCTTCGTGCAGAACGCGGTGCCGACGCGGGATTATCTCTCGCGCATTGCAGAAGGCGGGCTGGCGACGGTGAAAGGCTATCTACTCACTGAAGATGATCGCTTCCGCGCCGACCTCATCGAGCGCGTCATGTGCGACATGGCCGTGGATCTGCCGGAAGTCTCGCGCTTGCACGGCCGTGACCCGAACTCAGCCATCGTCGATCATGCGCGGATCGATAGCCTCATAGCCGATGGCGCGGTGATGATCCTCGACGACCGGCTGTCCGTCAGCAGCGGCGCGGAATTTCTCGTCCGCAGCGTTGCATCAGCTTTCGATGCGCATCTCGCGCGCTCAGCAGCGGTGCACAGCCGCGCCGTTTAACGGCGCTACATATTGCGCGACGTCCGGCTGCGGCGATCACGTCCCGGCTGTTCGTAATAGTCACGCTTGGCATGCAGCATCTGGATGTCGGCGCGCTTCACGACGTCTTCCAGAGATTCATCGGCGCTACTGGTGGCGACGCCCACCGACATCGTCAGCGCTGTATCCGTATAATATTGATTATTGAGTTCGATCAGCTCTGCCAGCGTTGCCAGGACCGTATCGCCACCCACGGCATCGGTAAGCGGCAGGATCACGGCGAACTCGTCACCGCCGACACGCGCCACCGTGGCGGGCTTTTCGACCAGCGACGTGAACACTTCACCCGCGCGCCGCAGCAGCGCGTCCCCGGCATTGTGTCCCCGCTGGTCGTTGGCCGCCTTCAGGCCATTCAGATCCGCGATGATGATGGTGACCGGATGCGAGCTCTTGCGGCGGCGCTCCATGCGATTGAGCTCATCGACAAAGAACGCGCGATTATAGATTCGCGTCAGCACGTCATGGGTGCCGAGAAATTCGAGATAGGCCTCAGCCTTCTTGCGCGCCGTGATGTCGGTGAGCGCCACCTGCACCTGCGACCAGTCGCGCTCATGGCCGGGCAGCACCGAGAATTGCAGCAGCAGATGTAGCTTGGTGCCATCGAGCGCATAATTGACGACCTCGCGCTGCTGGAACAGGCGTCCTTCCCAGAGATCGATGAGCTGCTCGCGGAAATTCGGCCCCATTTCGTCGCGAAAAATATCGGACAGGCTGAGCAGCAGCGTCTGCTTGTCGGGCGCCCCAAACAATTCGAGAGTGCGGGCATTGACGTCAAGCACGCGGATCTCGCTCATGCAACGTTCGACGAATTCCTGGTGCACATCGGTGAACACGCGGAAATCCTCGACACCGCGCGCGCGCACCTCGTCGATCAGGCGCTTCACGCCGCTAAAATCCTCGACCCAGAGCGATACCGGCGAATGCGCGAACAGGCCGAACGCGTAGTTCTCGCTCTGCGCCAGACGGCGCCGCGCGCTCTCCCGCTCGGTGACGTCCTCGATGGAGATCATCACGCGTTTCCAGCTGTCTTCATAGCCGGGCAGCACCCGGCCATGCAGCTGCACGTCGAGGCGCTCGCCTTGCAGCGTGTAGTTCACCGTGTGGCTGGAGAACGAAGTCTTGCCGCTCCAGAGCTGCGACAGTTCGGAGACATGGCTCTTGAACGTGTCGTCGCGCATCACCAGGCTGAGGCTGACCATCAGGTGGTTGAGATCGCGCGCGCCGAACATCGACAGCGTGGTCTGATTGACCTTGAGAATGCGGATCGATTGCGAGCACTGTCGCACGCGCTCGGGGTTGGCGAGCAGGAAGGTCTCGATGTCGTCGACGCCCTGCTTCTGCCACTGCTCGAACAGCGCCTTCACGTCGCTGAAGTCCTCGATCCAGAGTGAGACCGGAGCGAGGTCAAACATCATGGCATCGCTGTCGAGGGAAGGCTGAAGAGACATGGCATCCTGCCGAATAGAATCGCGTGAATTGACGGAGGTAATTTAGTGCAACTGCCTCCGCGAAAAAACAACCGATACAATCAACAATGAAGCTCTGAGCCTAGACGTTGTAACCTGCCGACTTCCGCGCCATGCCACCAAATGCATCGAGCAGTTTTTCGCGCCAGACGTAAACGGTGTCATCCGGCTGCAGCAATTGGAACCCGGAGATCGCCCGCGCCCACTGGAACGGGCCGAACACGATGTAATCGGCGTAATTCGGCTGATCGCCGCCGATAAAGGGCTGCGACCGCAGGGTCAGGCGCAGCGGATCGAGCGACTTGCGAAATATCAAAACGTCCTGATCGCGGCTGGCGGCGACCTCTTCGAGGGTTTTCTTGAAACGCGCCTCACGCGACTGCCGAAAATAGGCCTGATCCGTAGGCCGCAGATGGTCATGAATATCCATGATGATCATCGGCACCATGCCGGGGATGACGACTGCATCGCCCCACCAGTTGATCATGCGCCCCATGGCCCGTCCGCCTTCGCCGCCGAACAATGACGGACGATCCGGGTAGGTATCTTCCAGATAGGTCGCGATGGCCCAGGAATCATTGATGGCGCGTTCACCGTCGAGCAACACCGGCACTTTCGAGGATTGATGCCGGGCGATCGCATCCGTCTCGGTAAAGCGCCACGGGATTGAGGTCGCCTCTAGCCCCTTATGCGCCAGCGCCATCCGCGTGCGCCAACAATAGGGGCTGAACGGGCGGTCGTCCTCGGTGCCGACGAGTTCGAAGAGCTGCAATGCCATCATTAGTCTCCTGGATCTCAGCTCTTCACCACACGCGACGTCTGTCCGAACAGGATCTTGCGCTCCTCCTCGGTCTTCACCGGCGGCTGGCCGAAATTCGGATTGACCTCTTTGGCAATCGCATAAGCGCGTTGGACGGCAGGCCGCTGCGCGATCCGCTCCAGCCAATGCTTGAGGTGCGGGAAATCATCAATGTCCTGGCCCTGGTTCTTGAAGGGCACGATCCACGGGTAGCTTGCCATATCGGCGATCGAATATTCGCCCGCGATGAAATCGCGATCAGCGAGCCGCTTGTTGAGTACCCCATAAAGCCGGTTGGTCTCGTTCACATAGCGATCGATGGCGTAGGTGATCTTCTCCTGCGCGTAATTGCGAAAATGGTGGTTCTGCCCGGCCATCGGGCCGAGCCCGCCCATCTGCCAGAACACCCACTGGATCGCGTCGTAGCGCGCGTAAAGATCGGCCGACAGGAACTGCCCGGTCTTCTCCGCGAGATAGACCAGCATGGCGCCGGATTCGAAGATCGAGATCGGCTTGCTGCCGCCTTTGGGGTCATGATCGACCATCGCCGGAATACGGTTGTTCGGCGAGATCGCCAGAAATTCCGGCTTGAACTGTTCGCCCTTGCCGATCTGCACCGGAACGATCTTGTAGGGCAGCCCCGTCTCCTCGAGGAAGATCGTGATCTTGTGACCGTTCGGCGTGCTCCAGTAATAGAGATCGATCATGCGACGGTCCTGCTCGTGAATAGGATTGGCATCCGCTGACTTGCGGTGCGACAAGTTCGCCAGAACGCATGATGCAAGTCAATCGCGCTGCTGCCACCTGATGCAAGGCGGCCCTGCAACGAGCGAATGCCGCGCGGATATCCGCACGGCATTCGTCCGTAATGGATGCATATTGCGGGCGATTACATGCCCATGATCGCAATATCCGTCACCTTGCCGGTGACGCCCGAAATCTTCGCCGCTTCGGTCGCCTTGCCGGTGGCGAGATCGACGGAATACAGCGTGTCGCCCGACATCAGCCAGGCTTCGTTCTTGGTGCCGTCCGACCAGATGTCGAACGCAGCGGCCGTCGGCTTGACGCCGAGCTTGCCGACAGCACCGAGAATGCCGTCATTCGGCGGCGCCTGCTTGACCAGCGCGCCAATGGTGCCGTCGATATTGAACAGCGCGGTTTCCTTGGTGCCTTTCACCGAATTGGTATAGGCGCCGGCGATGACATTCGGCTTCTCGCCCTTGTGCATGTCGGTCTCAGCATATTTGTGGTCGCCGTCCTTGGTGACCTTGCCGTCATCCACGTTGGCGCGCAGGCTCATGCCATCCGAGCCCATCACGCGCAGACGATCGGCGACGGGATTGAAATCGACAGTCGCCGTGACGCCCTTGTTGAGCATCGTTTCGAGCTTGGATTTCACCGTTGCCTTGCCGTCCTTGGCGATGGTCACGACCGTGCCGTCATCGACCAGACCATACAGCATGCCATCGGCTGGGCGGACATCGATGCCGACCAGCGCGCCGGAAATACCGGTGACCTTCACGGAACCCGTGGCCTTCTTCTGCGCGGTATCGACCATGGCGATGGTGTCGCCGCCAACAAGGGCAGCCACCTGCGCGGCATTGGCAGCAGCGGACGTCATCAACAGAGCGGCGGAGGCGGCGAAAAGCGAGCGAAATGACATGGTGAGTTCCCTGTGTTTCCGCGATCCCGGCGGGACCGATACAAGGACTACCGGCGGCATCGGCCGAACGGATGCACGGCCCTGAAAATAATTTTCGCGGATATTCGCATGCTGGTGCATCCAAATGCCGCACGGCCACGGTAGTGTGACTATGCAAGAGCATGAACATGACCGGGAATGCAGCCATCACCGACGCGCAGCCAGACCATGCGAGCGACACGGTCGCGCGCGAGGCCCAACTCGCGGCCGCGCTGGCGCGCTGTGCCGCGGGCGACCGCGCCGCGCTCAAAATGATCTACAGCAGCGAAGCGCCAAAAATGATCGGCGTCGCCCGACGCATCCTGTTCCGGCAGGATCTGGCGGAAGAAGCCGTGCACGATGCCTTCGTGCGCATCTGGCGCAGCGCCGCGTCGTTCGATCCGCATCGCGGCTCCGCACGCGGCTGGCTTTACGCCTTGGTGCGCAATCGCGCGCTCAGCATTCACCGCAACGAACATCGCTATGACGCATCCGACGACAGCGCCCTCGATATCGATTGCGAGGCGACCATGACGCAGATGCCGGAGACATCCGCACTGCGCAAATGCCTTGAGCGCATTGATCGCCCGCGCCGCGATGTCGTCGTGCTGGCCTATGTGCACGGCATGAGCCACGGCGAACTCGCCGGCAAACTGAAAGTGCCACTCGGTACCGTGAAAAGCTGGATCCGCCGCAGCCTGTTCTCCCTGCAGGAGTGCATGGGATGAGCATGCACGACAACATCGCGCGCGCCGATGACGATCTCGCCGCCGATTATGTGATGGGCCTGCTGGAGGGCGCGGAACTCGCTGCTGCCGAGCAGCGCATGACGACCGACCTGGCCTTCGCGAAGGCCGTCAATGTCTGGCGCGAACGCCTGGCCGATCTCGACGCCACCGCCGAAGCGTTGCAGCCGAGCGCCGGCCTGTGGGACCGCATCGCCGACTCCACCAAAGTGAAGCCCGCGATCCCGCTGCCCGGCGCACGCGCGGCGCTCGGCGGCGCCACGCTGTGGCACAACATCCGCTTCTGGCGCGGCGCAGGCATCGGTGGCGCCTTTGCAGCCTTACTGCTTGCCGTGATCCTGATCGGCGCACTCGGCACGTCCCGGCAACTCCGCAACGAGCTGATTGCACTGGCGCAGAGCAAGCCGGTCTATGTCGCCGTGCTGGTCAATGACGCCACCCATGAAGCCGGTGCCATCGTCAACGCCTTCTCCAATGGTCGCGTCGAACTGATCCCGCTCCGCGCGATCGACGTCCCTGCCGGCCGCACGTTGCAGGTCTGGACATTGTGGGACCGCAGCGTCGGCCCGAAGTCGATCGGCCTGACCGGCCAGTCACGCACCCTGCAGCTCGACCTCAATATGTTGCCGGAAACCGTGGCGGACCAGCTGTTCGAGATCACCCTCGAACCCGAAGGTGGCTCGCCGATCGGCCGGCCGACAGGGCCGATCCTATTCAAGGGGACTACGGCCAGGGCGCTGTAGCATCCCGGTTTGAACGCTTGCGCTGTCAGTTCCGACATAGGGCGTAATGGCTGGCGGCGCTTGCGCGCCGGCTGTCCTGTCTCGTTTTCAGCCAATCGCGCTTCGACGCCGAACGGCGCGCCGCGGAGAACACCGATGCGATATTCGACCGATGACCTGCGCGCCGCCGTAACGGCCGGCGTGCTTCCGGCCACCCAGCTTGACGCCTTGCTCGCATTCCTTGCTGCGCGCATGCCTGCGCAAACCGCCACTGCCCCGAAATTCGATCTCGTGCACCTGCTCTGGTATGCTAGCGCACTCGTCGTCATCAGCGCCATGGGCCTGTTCTCGACGCTCGCCTTCTCGCAAATGGGCGGTCAGGCACTGACAGCCACGGCGCTGGTCTATGCCGTGCTTTTCGCGGCCGCCGGGCATTATCTTTGGACCGTCAAGAATCTCCCCACGTCGGGCGGCCTGCTTATCGCGGTCGCCGTGGCGATGATGCCGCTCGCCGTGTTCGGCATCCAGGATGCTTATGGTGCCTGGACCCAATTCGACCGACCGAAGGCGATGCGCGACTTTTATTACTGGATCAAAGGCAGTTTCGTCTTCATGGAGCTCGCGACCATCGCCGCCGGGATCGTGGCGCTGCGCTTCTATCGTTTCCCCTTCATCGTCTTCATCATCGGCGTAGCGCTGTGGTTTCTGTCGATGGATGTCGTCCCGTGGATCACGGGCCACGCTTACGGCAATTGGGATATCTCGCGCCAGGTCTCGATCTGGTTCGGCCTTGCGATGCTGGTGGCCGGCGTCATCGTCAATCTGCGCCAGCGCAGCGGCGACTTCGCTTTCTGGCTCTATCTGTTCGGCATGCTTGCCCTCTGGGGTGCCATTACGTTCACATCCGGTGGCACCAACCTCCAGAAGGCGCCGTATTGCGCCATGAATATCGGCTTCCTGATCATCGCGGCGTCACTGTCCCGACCGGTCTTTGCGGTGTTCGGCACCATCGGCGTCGCCATCTATCTCGGCAACCTCGCCGAGAAGGTGTTCAAGGATTCGATGCTGTTCCCGTTCGCGCTGTCGCTGATCGGCATCGGGATCATCGCGTTAGGCTTGTACTACCATCGCAAACGCCCGGTGATCAGCGCATGGGTCGATGCGCGGTTGCCGCCATCATTGCGACGATTGCGGGCATGACCATGCCCGCGTGATCATTGCCGCGTTCACCGGCGATCAATCAGTTTCACGAGCCGTCTTGACCATGAGCCATTGGCGTACCAGCTGACATCGCTGGCAAAGCCATGATCGCCTGCCCTCAACCGCCAACCGATTTCACGAAGGCAATGGCGCGGCCGGCGATCGCTGTCGCAAGTGCCCGCTCCGAGAGACCGCAGAACAGACCGACAAGCAAGGCGACTGTACCAGACGTTCTGAACGTGGGAGCCTGCGTTTTCAACGCGCCGATTTCGATATTCACGGCGCCGTTCCAGAACAGCATGCACGCCGCCATCGTCAACGTCATCACGAACAAAATCCGCAT
>CALRZK010000010.1:0-13440 GCA_943372615.1 Bradyrhizobium ivorense
CGTGGTGATGATGGGCACCGTCTATGGCGGCCTGTCGCAATTCGTTGCCGTGCAATCCTGGCCGGCGGTGCTGACGCCCGGCACCATCGCGACGCTCGCTTTGCTCACACTGACCGTGAACATCCGCTTCATGCTGATGAGCGCGACCTTGCGGCCATGGTTCGGCACGCTGCCGGCATGGCAGGCTTATTCCTCGATGCTGCTGGTCACCGATGGCGGCTGGCTGGCCGCCATGCGCTATCGCGATCGCGGCGGCGCCGATGCCATGTTCTATGTCGGCGGCGGCATCGTGCTCTATCTGGTCTGGCTGGTGGCCGCGCTCCCTGGCTTCCTGCTCGCCGAGCAGCTCACCGATCCCAGGAAATACGGCGTCGATCTCGTGATGCCGGCTTTCTATGCCGCCATGCTCGTGCCGGCCTGGAAGGGGCCGCGCCGCGCCATCCCGTGGGTCGTCTCGGGCGTCGTCGCACTCCTGGTTCATTGGTTGGTGGCCGGCTGGTGGTTCATCATTGCTGGCGCGCTCTCCGGCGCGATCAGCGCCGGCTTCATGGATGAGCCCGAAAAGCCGGGAGCGCCGGCATGAACGACTTTTTGCGCAGCGACGTGATGCTTGCTTTCGCCGTCATGACGGCAGTCACCGTCGCCTCCCGTCTCGGCGGCTACTGGCTGATGGGCTATGTGAACGTCACGCCGCGCATCCGCCGGATGCTCGATGCGCTGCCGGGCTCGATCATCGTCGCCGCCGCTCTGCCGGTGGCGGTGAATGGCGGTCCCGTGGTGATGTTCGCCATTCTGGCCGCGCTGGCGGTGGCCATCATGCTGCGCAACGACTTTATCGCCGTCATTGTCGGCATGGCGGTCGCTGCGGCGGCCCGGGCGCTTGGATTTGGGGGCTAAAGCGATTTCGAGCTAAGGGGGCTCCGGTTCGCGAAGAAAACGCATCTGACAAAAAAGCCTCGACCTGCCCGAAAAGATGAATCCCGCTATGCGCAAAATGCCTTGTCAAAGAGTCTGAACTGGTGTTCATCTCTTCTCGCGGCTGACCACTCGAATCCGCGCAAAACCTTGAACTCACGGATTTTCTTTGATCGGCCTCAGGCCGGGCAGGGATGCCGGACGCGGGACAAGCTCATGGTCTATCGACGTACCCAACAGGTCGTGAAGCGGCTTGCGGCACGGCGCAACGCCATTCTGGCGGCTGCGCGCGAAACCTGCGCCGAAGGCGGCATGGCGGCGGTGCAGATCGCCCCGGTGGCCGTCCGCGCCAATGTGGCTGCAGGCACGGTCTATCGCTATTTCCCGTCCAAGGCGGACCTGATCTCCGAACTCATCGCCGATGTGTCGCGGGACGAGTTGACGGCGATCCGCCGGGCAGCCGATGCGGCCCCGGGCCCGTCCTCGGCGCTGGCTGCCGCGGTCACCACGGTTGCCGTCCATGTCGTGTCCAACCGCAAGCTGGCCTGGGGCATCCTGGCCGAGCCGGTGGAGGTCGATGTCACTGAATCCCGACTCACCAGTCGCCGCGAGATCGCTGGCGAGATCGAGATGCGTATCGATGCCGCCATCCGCGCGGGCCATCTGCCTGCGCAGGACACCGCGTTGGCCGCCGCTGCCCTGCTCGGCGCGCTGCATGAGGCGCTGGTCGGCCCGATGGCGCCCGAAAGCTTCGATGATCCGATGAAAGTGCGCGATGCCTTGCAGACGGTCACGCTGCTCGCCTTGCGCGCGGTCGGCGTCATGGACGCGCGCGCGCGCGGCCTCGTGGTGCAGGCCGTGCTGCCGACGAAAATGGCGGCGACCGTTTGATCGCCGCCTGATGTTGCTTACTGCTTGATTTTGCCGTCGGCGTCGAACTGCGCGAGGAACGCCCACAGGTCGTTCACTTCGCTTTCCTTCTTGATCCCTGCAAAGGCCATCTTGGTGCCGGGGATCTTCGCTTTCGGGTCCTTGATATATTCCTTGAACGTCGCTTCATCCCAGGTGAGGCCGGAATTCTTGTTGGCGTCCGAATAGGAATAGCCGGGCGCGCTGCCCGATTTGCGGCCGTTCAGCCCGTTGAGTTCGGGGCCGACCTTGTTCTTCGCGCCTTCGCCGACAGCGTGGCAGGCGAGACATTTGTTGAATGAGGATTTGCCGGCTGCCACATCCTGCGCGAAGGCGAGGGAGGAAACGGCCGAGGCAGTGACGACGATCAGCGCGCCGAATGTCAGTTTCGTCATGGATGGCTCTTCTTGTTGGCTTTCCGTTCTGAATGTTCGCATACACGTTGCAGGATGCACAAGCGGATACCACCGCGCATGGCGTTCATGCTTTCGTTATCTGTTCAAACGCAAGCGGACGTGATTGATTCAGCCTCAAGCTGACAGCGGTTTCATATCGCGGTTGCGAAAGGGAAACGCTCAATGACGATCATGATGCCGGCAAAGGATGAAGCCGTGCTCGCCAGACGCGATGCCATCATCGCGGCGCTGCGAAAACTGGTGCCGGGCGAGGGCGTGATTTCCAGCGCCGCCGAGATGCTCCCTTATGAGTCCGATGGTTTTACAGCCTATCGCCAGCCGCCGATGGTGGTGGTGCTGCCGGATACGACCGAGCAGGTCTCGAAAGTTCTGAAATACTGCCATGACAACGGGATCAAGGTGGTGCCGCGCGGCTCCGGCACCTCGCTGTCCGGCGGTGCATTGCCGCTGGCCGATGCGGTGCTGCTCGGCCTCGGCAAGTTCAAGCGTGTGCGCGAGATCGATTTCGACAATCGCGCTGTGGTCGTCGAGCCTGGCGTCACCAATCTCGCCATCAGCCAGGCGGTGGCGCATGCCGGCTTCTATTATGCGCCCGATCCGTCGTCGCAGATCGCCTGCTCCATCGGCGGCAATGTCGCGGAGAATTCCGGCGGCGTGCACAGTCTCAAATACGGCATGACAACGAATAATCTGCTCGGTTGCGAGATCGTGCTCATGAATGGCGAGGTCATCCGCATCGGCGGCAAAACGGCGGAGCCGTCGGGCTATGACCTGCTCGGCATCATCACCGGCTCCGAAGGGCTGCTCGGCGTGGTCACCGAAGTCACGGTGCGCATCCTGCAGAAACCGGAAACGGCGCGCGCGCTGATGATCGGCTTTGCCGAAGTGGAAGCCGCCGGCCAGTGCGTGGCCGATGTGATTGGCGCCGGCATCATCCCCGGCGGCATGGAGATGATGGATCGGCCGGCGATCCACGCCGCCGAGGCCTTCGTTCATGCCGGCTATCCTCTCGATGTGGATGCGCTGCTGATCGTCGAGCTCGATGGTCCCGCCGTCGAGGTGGACGAACTCATCAAGCGTGTCGAGGCGATCGCGCTGAAATGCGGATCGACCACGTGCCAGATTTCAGAGTCCGAGCAGCAGCGTCTGCTGTTCTGGTCCGGCCGCAAGGCGGCGTTCCCCGCAGTGGGCCGCATCTCGCCGGACTATCTCTGCATGGACGGCACCATCCCGCGCGCAGCACTGCCGCTGGTGCTGCGGCGGATGAAGGAGATGTCGGCAAAGTATGGTTTGGGCGTTGCCAATGTCTTCCATGCCGGTGACGGCAACCTGCATCCGCTCATCCTTTATGACGCGAACAAGGAGGACGAGATGGAGAAGGCCGAAGCTTTCGGCGCTGATATCCTCCGTCTCTGCGTCGAGGTCGGCGGCGTGCTGACCGGCGAGCACGGCGTCGGCATCGAGAAGCGTGACCTGATGCCGGAGATGTTCAACGAGATCGATCTCAACCAGCAGCAGCGGATCAAGTGTGCGTTCGATGCGCAGGGGCTGCTCAATCCCGGAAAAGTGTTTCCGACCCTGCATCGCTGTGCCGAGCTGGGGCGGGTGCATGTGCATGGCGGGAAACTGGCGTTTCCGGAATTGCCGCGGTTTTGATGATGGCTCGCTATTCAACTCATTCTGTCGTCACCCGGCTTGACCGGGTGACCCAGTACACACCGCTGCCCCCGAGTTTACTGGATCGCCCGGTCAAGCCGGGCGATGACAGTGGGGATTGTCGCTATGTGATTGCCTTGAGGCCAACGTGGATACACTAAAAGTCAGAGACGCACAGGACGTCGAACAGGCGGTGCGCGCCGCCATTGCCAGCGAACAGCCGCTGGAAATCATCGGGCACGGCTCCAAGCGCAGCATCGGTCAGCCCATCGCGACCAATGCGCTGCTCGATCTCTCCGCGCTGAACGCCGTCACTTCCTATGAGCCGAACGAACTGATCCTCACCGTGCAGGCCGGTGCCCCCTTCGCGGATGTGCTGTCGCTGCTCGATACCAAGAACCAGCAATTCTCCTTCGAGCCGATGAACACATCGCGCCTGCTCGGCACGCCGGATGTCGGCACCGTCGGGGGCACGATCTCCGCCGGCCTCGCCGGCCCGCGGCGCATCCAGGCGGGTGGCGCACGCGATCATCTCCTCGGCGTGCATGCCGTCTCCGGCTTCGGCGAGAGTTTCAAGGCCGGCGGTCGCGTGGTGAAGAATGTCACCGGCTATGACGTCTGCAAGCTGATCACCGGCGCCTGGGGCACGCTCGCCGTCATGACCGAAGTGACGCTGAAGGTCATGCCGCGCGCCGAGGCCGAACGCACGCTGGTCTTGCGCGGCCTCGATGATATCGCCGCCAACAAGGCGATGACTGCAGCACTGGGGTCGCCTTATGACATCTCCGGTGCCGCGCATCTGCCGGGCTCGGCGCTGCGTACGGTGCAGGGACCGCTGGGCGAGATCGCAGCCGAAGATCAATCGGCCACGCTGATCCGTCTCGAAGGCATCACCGCGTCGGCATCGAGCCGCGCGGCCTCGCTGAGCAAGCTGTTGCAGTCTTACGGCACCGCCGAGATCATCGACGACAGCCAGTCAGCAGCGCTGTGGGCCGACATCCGCGATGTCGTCCCGTTCGCCGCCAGCGGCCCGCGCGCCATGTGGCCGGTGTGGCGGATCGTCTGCCCGCCGGCATCGGGCGGCAAGCTCGGGCAGGAGATCGCCAAACGCTCGCAGGGCGAAGTCGTCTACGACTGGGGTGGCGGTCTCATCTGGGCGGCGCTGCCGCCATCCGGCGATGCGCAGGCTGCGCAACTGCGAAAACTCGTCGATGCCGCCGGTGGTCATGCCACGCTGATCCGCGCGTCGGAAGACGTCCGCCGCGGCATCGATGTGTTTCATCCACTCGCACCGGGCGTCGCTGCGCTTGGCGACCGCGTGCGCAAAAGCTTCGATCCCAAAAGCATTCTCAATCGCGGCCGGATGGCGCGGAGTTTCTCGACATGAAAACCGATTTCTCGCCGACCCAGCTGGCTGATCCCGATATCGCGGAGGCCGACAAGATCCTGCGCAAATGCGTGCATTGCGGCTTCTGCACGGCCACGTGCCCGACCTATGTGCTGCTCGGCGACGAGCTCGATAGTCCGCGCGGCCGCATCTATCTGATCAAGGAGATGCTGGAGAAGGACCAGAAGCCGACCCAGGAGGTGGTGAAACATATCGACCGCTGCCTGTCGTGCCTGGCCTGCATGACCACCTGTCCGTCCGGCGTGAACTACATGCATCTGGTCGATCAGGCGCGGGTGAAGATCGAGAAGGAATATGTGCGGCCGTTGCCCGAGCGGCTGCTGCGCGATGTGCTGGCCTTCGTGCTGCCGCGCCCGGCGCTGTTCCGCCTGAGTATGACAGCGGCCCGGCTCGCCCGTCCGTTCGCGGCCTTGCTGCCCTCAACAAAGGGCCAGCCGAGCCCCAACATCTTCAGCCGGGTGAAGGCGATGCTCAGCATGGCGCCGGCGCAATTGCCGCCGCCCGGTCCTGCCGGCGGCAGCGTGTTTCCCGCCATCGGCCCCCGCCGCGCCCGCGTGGCGCTGCTGCAGGGCTGCGCCCAGCAGGTGCTGGCCCCGCGCATCAATGATGCCGCAATCCGGCTGCTCACCCGCCATGGCGTCGAGGTCGTCCTCGTTCGTGACGAGCAATGCTGCGGCGCGCTGACACACCATCTCGGCCGAGACGGCGACGCGCTGGCGCGGGCCAAGGCCAATATCGGCGTCTGGCTCGGCGAGGCCGATCGCGGCGGCCTCGATGCGATCCTGGTGACGGCCTCGGGCTGCGGGACTGTCATAAAGGACTACGGCTACATGCTGCGCGAGGATGCGGAATTCGCAGCCCCTGCAGCGAAAGTGTCATCGTTGGCGAAGGATATCAGCGAGTATGTGACAGCGCTGGAGCTGCCGATACCTGACCAACAAAGCAATCTCGTCGTCGCCTATCACTCGGCGTGCTCGCTACAGCATGGGCAAAAAATCACACAGCTACCCAAAGAATTGCTTTCCAAGAATGGATTCGTGGTGAAAGATATCCCGGAGAGCCATTTGTGTTGCGGTTCGGCGGGGACTTACAATCTGCTTCAGCCTGATATCGCGAGCCGCTTGCGTGACCGGAAGGTCGCCAACATCGCGACGATCAAGCCGGATGTCATCGCTGCCGGCAACATCGGCTGCATGGTCCAGATCGCCGGCGGGACGGATGTCCCGGTCGTACACACGATTGAGCTTCTCGATTGGGCGACGGGCGGTCCCAGGCCAGGATTGAACTGATCGATCCAATCCGACGAGAGATCAATGTTGCGGACGCATCGCGCCCGTAACCGCTTGCGTCGATATCGTTTGGTCTATGGCCCCGCCTGGCGCGGAGAATTGAACGCCGGTCTCGATCGATCGGCGGCAACAGGAGCACCACGATGGCTAAAGACAAGAAGTTGAAGAAGGACAAGAAAGACAAAAAGAAGCTGAAAAAGCTCAAGCAGGCTGAGACGGCTGCCAAGAAGACTGCCAAGAAGGCGTCGAAGAAGACTGCCAAGAAGTCTGCAAAGAAGGCCGCCAAGAAATCTGCAAAGAAGGCAGCCCCCAAGAAGGCAGCTGCAAAGAAGACGGTGAAGAAGGCAGCTAAGAAAGCGCCCAAGACCGCTAAGAAGGCCGCCAAGAAGGTTGCGAAGAAAGCCGTGAAGAAAGCTGCTGCGAAAGCACCGGCCAAGAAGGCTGCGCCGAAAAAGGCTGTGAAGAAGGCCGCGCCGAAGAAGGCCGCCAAATCTCCAGTCGTCAAGGCGCCTGCCAAAAAGGCTCCGGCCAAGAAGGCGCCGAAGGCCAAGGTCGTCGTCTCGAATGAATTGATGGCGAGCGCAGCCGTCGCGCCGGTGGTGATGGACGCTCCGGCGCCTGCGCCGCTGCCGCCAAAGCCGCCGCGCAAGCCGCGCGTCCCGAAGCCGAAGGCCGAGCCGAAGCCGGTGGCGCCGATGATGTCGCCGGTTGAAGACAGCAGCCCGAGCTGGACGCTGCCGCTGGCCTCGCCCTCCGAGCCCGAGTCGGGTCCGGTGGAAGGTCATTCGTCCGGCGATACGCCGTCGGTCGAATCGTCTGACGAGGACGACGTGAAGTAACAGAGGGCCGTCTGGTCCTTCAGTGATGAGGCCGCAGTTTCGACTGCGGCCTTTTTCGTTTCCGGGGACCGCAACCTGCGCGGATCGATTCGAACTGTTTGGTGCCGCCGTGCAGTCGAATACCGAACAGAGCGCGACTTCGGCGGCGCGCCTGGGGAAAGCCATTCCGCCCAGCGGTAACCCGGGAGCTAGAACGCCTCAAAAACCGTGCTGGTTTTGCAACACCCCGCTACAACCGCTCACGGAAACGTGCATTCGCCCAAAGAGGCGGCAATTGCCCGTTTTTTCTCCTTCACCGTGTACCTCTTACGCCCCAGAGTTGCGTCAGGTTTACGAATTTCGCGGTTTCGCCGTCTTGTCGACACGAAGCTGCTCGGTTTCATAAGTGATGGGGAATGTCATGAAGAAGGTAGTTGTTGCCGCTTCCGCGGTTCTGGCAATGGGGGTCACCACGGCTTCGGCGGCTGATCTGGGCGACAAGATGTACAAGAAGGCGCCGCCGATCGTGGCTGCCTATGATCCCTGGGATATCGCTTTCGGCGCCTCGATCACCAACAACTACCTGTTCCGCGGTGTGTCGCAGTCGAACAACAAGCCGTCGGTGACCGCTTACTTCGAGCCGCGCTTCAACGTGAACAAGGACCTGCAGCTCTATATCGGTACCTCGGCCTCGAGCATCTCGTTCACCAACCGCGCCGCTCTCGAAATCGACGGCTACTTCGGTATCCGCCCGACCTTCGGCGCCGCCGCGTTCGACTTCGGCTTCTGGTACTACGGTTACCCGGGCGGTCAGTGCATCGACGGCGTGGTCGGCGGCGGCGGCGTTTGCCCGGTTGGCTCGAACGTCGCTTTCCCGGCGCTCAACGTCATGAAGAAGGACGTGTCGTTCTACGAGGGCTATGCCAAGTTCAACTACACCTTCAACGACTACTTCACGATGGGCGTGTCGGACAACTACTCGCCGAACTTCCTGAACACCGGTGCCTGGGGCAACTACGCCGCCGTGACCGCGAAGGCGATCGCGCCCACCACCTGGTTCGGTTCGTCGGGCATCGGCATGTATGCGTCGGGTGAGTTCGGCCGTCAGTGGCTGGGCACTTCGGATGCCTTCTACGGCACGACCTTCACAAATCCGGGCTTCGGTGGTCCGTTCCCGAACGGCATCAAATATGCCGACTACAACACCTGGAACATCGGCATCGGCTTCACCTACAAGGTGTTTACCCTCGATCTGCGTTACTCGGACACCAACCTGTCCAAGGGTGATTGCAACGCCTTCACCTCGGACTTCGGTGCTTCGGGCGGAAACAACATCACCGCGATCAATCCGGGCGGCGCTGGCTCGAGCTGGTGCGGCGCCACCGGCATCGTCAAGCTGTCGGCTGACCTGACCGCGATGCAGAACCTGAAGTAAGCTTTTCCGACCATCGGTTGGAGACAAACGGGCAGCGAGCAATCGCTGCCCGTTTTACTTTGCGCAGGTCTGCCCTCTCATTGGCGACATTGCTGGGAGGCATGAGACCTGCAACACCCCCGTGCGATGAAAACCCGCCGCTATCTCGCTCATTTTGGCCTGCGCTCCCGCCTCGCGGGCAAGCGCTGGACCCGTCACATGTTGTTCCTGGCGGGTGGGCTGTGTGTCGGCCTCGCTGCCATCGCGATGGCGTGGCTTGCCGATCATGCGCAGCATCTGTTCGGCGCATTGCTGACGCGATGGCCCTATGCCGGCCTGTTGGTGTCGCCGATCGGCTTCGGCATTTGCATGTGGCTGGCCATCTCCGTCTTTCCCAACGCACAGGGCTCGGGCATTCCGCAGGTGATCGCGGCCTTGCGGCTGCCGCAGGCGCGTCGCGGGCCGCTGGTCTCGCTGCGGGTCGCTTTCGGCAAGGTCGTGGTGATGTCGCTCGGTCTGCTGTTCGGTGCCTCGACGGGGCGTGAAGGACCGACCGTTCAGGTCGGCGGCGCCATCATGGCGGCGCTGGGCCGCTTCGCGCCCTACCGCCAGCCCGGCTTTCTGCTCGCAGGGTCTGCAGCGGGTGTCGCGGCGGCGTTCAACACACCGCTCGCCGGCATTGTCTTCGCCATCGAGGAACTCAGCCGGTCCTTCGAGATGCGCAGCTTGAGCCTCGTTATCGGCGCCATCGTTGCGGCCGGGCTTACCTCACTCGCGTTGCTCGGCGAGTATCACTATTTCGGCTCGCCTTCTGCAGTGTTGCCGCTCGGCGAAGCGTGGGTCGTGGTGCCGGTCTGTGCGCTTCTCTGCGGTGTGCTCGGTGGCATCTTCAGCCGCATTCTGATCCGCTTTGCACTGGGGCTTCCCGGCCACGTGGGCAGTGCGATCAAGCAGCATCCGGTGATCTTCGCGGGCGCCTGTGGTCTCGGCGTCGCGCTCTGCGGTTTGGCCAGCGGCATCCATGTCTACGGCACCGGCTATGAGCAGGCGCGCGCCATCATCGATGATGGCTCGACTGCGGTGGCCCATGGCTTCGGCATCTGGAAATATGCGGCCACCATGTTCTCAGCGATTTCCGGCATCCCCGGCGGCATTTTTGCGCCATCGCTGGCGATTGGCGCGGGCATCGCGTCCGATCTGGCGCCGCTGCTACCGCCGGTGCCGCTCGATGCGCTCGTCCTGATCGGCATGGTGTCATATCTGACCGGCGTCGTGCGTGCGCCGATCACCGCCTTCGTCATCACCTCGGAAATGACCAACAATCACGCCATGGTCATTCCGCTGATGGCTGCAGCGCTGATCGCCAACGGAGCATCGCAGCTGGTGCTCCGCGAGGGCCTCTATCACGCCCTCGCGCGGATCACGCTGGCGCGCTTTGCTGCCGATGACACCAAGGCTAACGCCTAATGGGCCGTGCCATCTGCCCGGCTGGGGCGTTGCGGCAGTATCACGATCAGCACCACGATGAGCACTGCCAGCACAGCTGATGCCGTGTAGCGGCTCAGCGCGAGGCCGCCCTGATCGAGCGGCTTGTCCAGAAAGTCGCCGACTGTGGCGCCGAGCGGGCGGGTCAGCACGAAGGCGATCCAGAACAGGGCCGTCCGTGACAAACGTGTCCAGTAGTAAACAGCTGCGGTAACGGCGATGCCGATTCCGAACACGACAGCGCCGCCACCATAGCCAAGGCCGGAATCCGCCACCCAGTCACCCAGCGCGGTGCCGAGCGTCTGCGAGAACATGATGGTGATCCAGTAGAACGTTTCAGCCATGGGCGATGCGACGGATGCGACCGCCACCGTGCCGAGCGTGCGATGCCACAGCATGAAAGACGCGATCAGCAAAGCGAGCAGCAAGAGCGAGCCGCCGGGATAGCCGATCCCGAGCGAGCGGTCGGCGAAGTCGGCGAGCGTGGTGCCGACGGTCGTGGTCGCCACGATCACGAACCAGTACAGGAATGGGTGAAATCGTCTGGCGCCAAGCTGAAGGGCGATCGCTGCGGCGAAGATCGCGCCGAAGATCAGCGTGCCGACGAGATAGCCGAGATTCATCGACATCGTGACGGCATCACCGCCGGTCTCGCCCAGCGTCGTCGCCAGGATCTTGATGATCCAGAAGCCCAGAGTGACCGCGGGGACCTTGGCGGTCTCAGCGGCGATGTCTCTGGTTGTGAGCCGGCCGCTATCGTTGATCTGCACCATTTGAACTCCGATGGCGGTGCCGGTTTTGCCAGCGCCGCCGCTGTGAAGAGTGGAAGGTCAGGCCTGCGCCATCGCATCGATGGTCGTGAGCAGGTCGGTGAGCGCCACCTTGCAGGCGGCTGCGTCGGGCGTGCTGGCACGCAGTGCTGAAAGCGCGCGGTCGATGGCCTTGTCGACCTTGTGCCAGTCTGCGGCGGCGCGTGGCTTCAGGCCGGCTTCAGCGGCGTCCCACTGGGTCTCGAGATCCTTGATCCGCGCCTTGCCTCCGACAAGGTCGCCTTGATTGACGAGCTTTTGCACATCGACGGCGATGGCGCGGAACGGGGTGAGGTCGCCGAGCTTCGAGGCGGCTTCTGCGCGCGGTATCAACGAGAGTGTGGCGGAGGTGTGAGAGGTCGTGACCGACAGGCCGAGCGAGGCAGCGACGGCGGCGAATATCAGGCGCTTGGTGATCATGGAATGTCTCCGAGGTGGGGGAATCCGCACGCGGCGGATCATTTCGCGGGATGCGAACCGGAATGGCTGTCGGTCTCAAAGGTGAGCCAGATCACCAGTGCCACGATCACGCTGAGAAAGCCGATGCTGGTGGCGGCCGCGCCGAAGCCGAGCCCGCCATAATCGGTGGATTGCGACAGCAGATCGCCGAGCGCGGCGCCGAGCGGGCGGGTGAGGATATAGGCGGCCCAGAAGGTCAGCACGGGATTGACGCCCAGCGCATACAAGGCCGCAGCAATGGCGATGGCCAGGCCGAAAGCGATCAGGCCAAGTTGGAAGCCGAGCCCGAGCGCCTCGGTTGCAAGATCGCCGGCGGCAGTGCCCAGAGCAAAAGTGAACAGGATCGCCAGCCAGTAAAACGCTTCGCGGCGCGCGGTGACGATGGTGTGGATCGACAGCGTCCGTTCCACCGCAAACCAGACGGCGAAGACGAGCGCCAGCGCCAGCGCGAAGGCCGCGGTGCTGGCATAGAGGCTGATCTCGAGCTTATCGGTGAGAAAGTCGGTGATTTGCGTGCCGACGATGCTGACCAGAACGACGGTCAGCCAATAGATCCAGGGTCGATAGTGGCGGCTGCCGAGCTGCACCATCAAGGCCGCGACGAGGAACACGATCATCATCAGTGCGGTGCTCGTTGCACCCAGTCCGATATTGACCGCGAGATAGTCCGCCGCTGTCTCGCCCACGGTGGTGGAGAGGATCTTGATGATCCAGAACAGCAAGGTGACTTGCGGAACCTTGTTGATCAGCTCATGGACATTCGGCTGAGTGGTTGGCGTCATGATCGGCTCCTGTCATCGGGTGACCGGGAGCGTCATCGTCGAGACTTAGGCGCACCTTAGCGATGCGAAATGGTGGCCTAAGTCTCGGCTAAGTCGTCGGCTTTAGCGTTGAGCGTGGCCTGTCGAGAATGGGTCATTGACGCGGAGCAGGGTGTTGCGGGTTCTTCTGATCGAAGACGACCGAATGATCGGCGCGGCAGTGGAGCAGGCGCTTCGCGATGCCGCCTATGCGATCGACTGGGTGCGGGATGGACGCGCTGGCAGCGAGGCAGCCTCACACGAAAACTACGACATGGTGCTGCTCGATCTCGGGCTGCCGCGAAGGGATGGGCTCGATGTGCTCCGCCATATCCGGGCGCAGCCGCGCAAAACTCCGGTGATCATCGTCACCGCGCGGGATGACGTCGATGCCCGTGTGGCCGGCTTGGATCTCGGCGCCGATGATTACCTGGTCAAGCCGTTCGACATTCGCGAGCTGCTGGCCCGGATGCGGGCGGTGCTGCGCCGCGAGGGCAGTGGGGCCGCAGCCGTGCTTGGCAATGGCGTGCTGCGGCTCGACCCGACGACGCGCGCGGCATCTTTCGGCGACCGCGAGGCGGTGCTGACGGCGCGCGAATTTGCGCTGCTGCAAGCGTTGTTGCTGCGCCCCGGCGCGATCCTGTCGCGGACGGAGCTCGAAGGGCATATCTACGGATGGAACGAGGAGGTCGAGAGTAACGCCATCGAGTTTCTCATCCATGCCGTGCGCCGCAAGCTCGATGCCGCTGCGATCCGCAATGTGCGCGGCGTCGGCTGGATGGTGGATCGCGGATGACCGTTGCCTCGCTGCGTAGCCGGCTGTTTCTCGGCATCACCATGATGATCCTTGTCACCGGTGGGGTCGGTGGCTGGCTGGCCTATCGCTGGGCCTATAATGAAGCCATCGAAATGCAGGACTCGGTCCTGATCCAGATCGGCAGTCTGGTGCAGGCCGGCACGATTGGCGGCAGCAAGCCGATCCGCGGCGTCGATACCAATGCGGAAGTTACGATGGTCGAGCTGCCGGCGCTGCCTTGCGCGGAGTCGGAGCCTTGCCGCCTG
>CALRZK010000011.1:0-13313 GCA_943372615.1 Bradyrhizobium ivorense
TTCAGTGCCGTGCGCGAGATGGTCTATGACCCCACGCTGATGCGTGAGGAGATGGCGACGCGCAGCGCCACCAAATCGCTGCAGAAGCTGACGCCGCCAGCGCCTGCCGGAAGTTTCGACTACAAGAACCTGCCGCGGCGAAAACTCTCGGACGAAGAGCAGGAGCTGTATTTCCCGCTCGCCTCGGCGCAGTTCGACAAGGCGTTCAACGCCGCCAATGCACGTTGGCTCAGCCCCGACTGCCATCGTTCGCAATATGGCTATCCGTTCCGCGTCGGCCTGCAGATGGCGATGGAGAATCCGCATCGCTCGGTGACGCTGGTGAGCCTCGCTTGCACCGGCGCGGAAGTGACCGAAGGCCTGTTCCTCGAGAAGAAAGCGCGTGAAGGCGCCGGCAATGCGATGGTGCGCTCGCAGCTCGATCAGCTTGCCGATCTCATCTGCAGGAGCCCGCAAGGCCGTACGCAGCGCGCGACCTATAATCTGCCGACCTATGCGAGCGGCAGCGTGCAGGTGGCCAATACACCGGTCTCGAAAGCCTGGTGTGCACCATCCGAGCGCAAGCGACCGATCGATACGCTGCTGCTGTCGATCGGCGGCAATGATGTCGGCTTCTCGCCGCTGATGGTTTACGCCATGACGGACTCCGCAGGCGATCTTGCACCGATCGCGAATCTCTTGGGCAAGCAGATCCGGTTCTCGCCACAGGTGTCGCGCGCTTACATGGAGCAGCTCGACGAGCGCATGGTGGCGCTGCGCGACGCGCTTCGCGACGGCTTTGGCGTGCAGCCAGCGAACGTGCTGCAGACCGCCTATGAGCCGATTCAGTTCGACGAGACCGGCGCCATGTGCGGCGCGCAGC
The DNA here is from genome assembly GCA_943372615.1 of Bradyrhizobium ivorense. Classification (GTDB taxonomy): domain Bacteria; phylum Pseudomonadota; class Alphaproteobacteria; order Rhizobiales; family Xanthobacteraceae; genus Tardiphaga; species Tardiphaga ivorense_A. The sequence goes on from CALRZK010000011.1 coordinate 863, forward strand.
CGACACTCGGTCTCGACGTTCACAAAAAACTATCGCTGTCGCGCGAGCGGCTGGCGGAGACGGTGAGCTTCCTGAACGACTTTTTCGCCCGCACCGCCTGCATCACCAACGGGCGTGGGGCAGGATGCCCGGTACTGGCCACTGGCGCAGGGACTGGGTTCCGGCTGATCACCGATCACCAAGCGGAATTCACCAAGCGCGGCCTTTGCGCGCGCGACCCGAAGCGGCCGCAAGCGGACGGCGAGGCGATGGCCATGCCGCGCCGCTGGTTCGGCAAGGAGGAGTTCACGCCTTACTCGCCGGCGGCCTATCTGCCCTATGCATCGCGCTGGCGCCTGTTCCGGACCCCGAATGACGCCTTTTTGACCGCGAACGTCCATTCGCCGGGCTTTACCCAGTTCGACATCCTGCAGCCGGTCTATGCGGCGATGTATAGCGGGGCGGTGCATCCGACGGCGGAAGGGCACGCCATCGTGGCCGACCACGTGGTTCGGCATGTGCGGTCGCTTGTGCGAAAATAAATAATGTTATCAATGGGATGGTCGGGCGGTGCTCCCCCGCCCATGACGGAGTGCGGGGAGCAGCCGGTTTCCCGCCATCCCCATTGGCGTTCTTGACCTTTTCGCGCCGTCCCCCTACAAAGCACCACTCGCTGTCGGCCCGGTTTACGGACTTCCGACGCGGCTTCGATCTCCAGATAAACGAGCTCGCTTGGCGGCTCATCCACGGCGAAGATTTCCTTCGGTGATGGATCGGGCGCAAGAGGGCTGTCTGGATTCCTGAAACTATTCAATCGTCTCACGACGGATGCGGATTACTTAACGATGGCATTCAGCCCGTTCAAATTCCTGCAGGAAGTGCGCACCGAGACCAACAAGGTCACGTGGCCTTCGCGTCGCGAGACGACCATCACCACCATCATGGTGTTCATCATGGTGGCGCTGTCGTCGATCTTCTTCTTTGCGGCTGATCAGATCATTCGTCTGTTCGTGACGTTCTTGCTCGGCATTCGCTAAACGGACCTGAATCATGAGCATGCGCTGGTACATCGTTCACGCCTATTCGAACTTCGAAAAGAAGGTCGCCGAATCCATCAAGGAACAGGCGAAGCAGCGTGGCGTCGAAGACCTGTTCGAACAGGTGCTGGTCCCGATCGAGAAGGTCACGGAAGTGCGCCGCGGCCGCAAGATGGAAGCCGAGCGCAAGTTCTTCCCCGGCTATGTGCTGGTGAAGATGCAGCTCACCGACGAGGCTTTCCACCTCATCAAGAACACACCGAAGGTCACGGGCTTCCTCGGCGCCGAGAACAAGCCGATGCCGATCTCGGAATCGGAAGCCATGCGCATCCTGAACCAGATGCAGGAAGGCGTGGAGCGCCCGAAGACGTCGGTGTCGTTCGAAGTCGGCGAGAACGTCAAGGTTGCCGATGGTCCGTTCGCGTCGTTCTCCGGCGTGGTGGAAGAAGTCGATGATGCGCGTTCGCGCGTGAAGGTCGCCGTGTCGATCTTCGGCCGCGCAACGCCGGTCGAACTGGAATTCGGTCAGGTCGAGAAGGTTTAGTTTACCTCTCCCCGCTTGCGGGGAGAGGTCGAAGCCGCCGCGATGCGTAGCATCGTGGAGGGTTCGGGTGAGGGGGCTCTCCGCTGGCGTTGTCGCTTGTGGCTGCCCCCTCACCCCAACCCTCTCCCCGTAAGAACGGGGAGAGGGAGTACCACCAGGCGTGGGAGGAGAGGGCGGGTGCCAACCGCACTTGAACCGCACCACGAAACCTGAACCGCCGGCAGCCGCCGGCACAACAGGAGTGTAGTATGGCAAAGAAAGTGACCGGATACCTGAAGCTTCAGGTGCCGGCCGGTGCGGCGAATCCTTCGCCCCCGATCGGTCCAGCGCTTGGTCAGCGCGGTTTGAACATCATGGAATTCTGCAAAGCGTTCAACGCGCAGACGCAGAAGGAAGAAAAGAACACCCCGATTCCGGTGGTGATCACGATCTATGCGGATCGTTCGTTCACCTTCGCCCTCAAGACCCCTCCGATGTCTCACTTCCTCAAGCAGGCCGCCAAGATCCAGTCCGGATCGAAGCTGCCGGGCCGCGACGTGGCTGGCAAGGTGACCTCTGCGCAGATTCGCGAGATCGCCGAGAAGAAGATGAACGATCTCAATTGTGATTCCGTCGAATCGGCCATGAAGATGGTCGAGGGCTCTGCCCGTTCGATGGGTCTCCAGGTTCAGGGGTAATCGATCATGGCAATCGGAAAGCGTTTGAAGGCTATTCGCGAAGGCGTTGATCGCGAGAAGCTCTACACGATCGATGAAGCGATCAAGATGGTCAAGGAACGCGCCAAGGCGAAGTTCGACGAGACCATCGAAATCTCGATGAATCTCGGTGTCGATCCGCGCCACGCCGACCAGATGGTCCGTGGTGTCGTCTCGCTGCCGAACGGCACGGGCCGTACGCTCCGCGTCGGCGTGTTCGCCCGTGGTGCGAAGGCCGAGGAAGCCAAGGCTGCCGGCGCCGACGTTGTCGGTGCGGAAGACCTGGCCGAGAAGGTGCAGAACGGCGAAATCAATTTCGACCGCTGCATCGCCACCCCCGACATGATGCCGCTCGTCGGCCGTCTCGGTAAGGTGCTCGGTCCGCGCGGCATGATGCCGAACCCGAAGATCGGCACCGTGACCATGGACGTCACTGGCGCTGTGAAGGGTGCCAAGGGCGGTTCGGTTGAGTTCCGCGTCGAGAAGGCCGGCATCATCCAGGCTGGCGTTGGCAAGGCATCGTTTGACGAAGCCAAGCTGGTGCAGAACATCAAGGCTCTCGCCGACGCCGTCGTGAAGGCGAAGCCGGCTGGCGCCAAGGGCACCTATGTGCAGCGCGTGGCCGTGTCCTCGTCCATGGGCGTCGGCATCAAGGTCGAGCCGAACACCGTGCTCAGCTAAGCCGGTACAAGGCTTGCAAGTATCCAGGGCGGGATCAGGCAACTGATCCCGCCCTTTCTTTTTGTCTGCAGCAGGAATCAGCAAATGGCCGAGAAGGTCCTGATCTATTCGCGTTTTCCCAAGGCCCAGATGGTGCGCATCGGCGAGCGCTTCGATCTGCTCGATGCCGGCGGCAAGCCGCCGCTGGACGTCTTCTCGGCAGACGAGCTGAAAGATGTGCGCACCATGATCACCGCGGGCGGGCAACTGCTCCCGGCCGAAGTCATGGATATGATGCCGGCGCTTGGCGCCATCATCTGTTACGGCACCGGTTATGACGGCGTTGATTTCAAGGCGGCTGCAGAGCGCAAGGTCGTGGTCGGCAACAGCCCCGGCGCTAATGCCGCCTCGGTGGCCGATCTCGCGCTGACCCTGATGCTGGCGGCAACGCGGCGCATCATTCCCGCTGATCAATATGTCCGCGAGGGCGGCTGGTCGGATCGCAAGCCGTCGCCACTGATGGCGCCGCAGCCGGGCAATCCCGGCCGCAAGGTCGGCGTCTATGGCATGGGCGAGATCGGCCGCAAGATCGCCTCGCGCGTCGCCGCTTTCGAATGCGACATGGCCTACACCAACCGCACCAAATATGACGAACTGCCGTATCGCTATGAGCCGGATCTCGCCGCACTCGTCGAATGGTGCGATGTGCTGATGATCGCTGTGCGCGCTGGCAAGGAAACGCATCACATCATCGATGCCGAGATGCTGAAGAAGCTCGGCCCGAATGGTTATGTCGTAAACATCTCCCGCGGCTCGGTGATCGATCAGGCGGCGCTGACGCAGGCACTGGCAGACAAGACGATTGCGGGTGCTGGCCTCGACGTGTTCGAGAAAGAGCCGCATGCACCGGATGCGTTAACGGCGCTGCCAAACGTCGTGCTTGCTCCGCATATCGGCGGTCACACGCTCGATTCGCATGTGGCGATGCAGGACTGTGTAATCGCTAATCTGGACGCGTTTTATGCGGGGAATACGCTGCCTTATTCGGTGAAGGTTTAGTCTTCGGCCTTTTCGTCACGAGACGCGCAGGCCGAGCGTACGCGGCTCGCTATTTCGCCTTGCGACGAGATGCGTTCTTCTTTGCTTCGGGCTTGCCTTTCTCAAAAACAGGCCAGTCGCCGCCCAGGCGACTGGTCAGCTCCGCTGCGTGTGAGAAGAGGGGGCCGTGCATGTTCTTCACTTCGGCTTCTCCGAAACGTTCGCGCGGTCCGGACAATGACAGCGCGCCGAGAATACCGGCTGGCCCGAATATCGGCGCGGCAATGCCCGCACAGGCCGGATCTCGTTCGCCGAGCGAGAGCGTCCATCCACTTGCGCGAATGCTGTCGTAGCGTTTTCCGGTTTCGCCCTGGAAGGCGAGCAAGATGTGACCGGCGGCCCCCGCCCGCAGCTGAAAAATATCGCCGGCAGTGACGCGATCCAGTGTCGCGTGGCGCGAGTCCTCGCGCAGTAGACACAGCCGGTGCGTTGCATCGTGGCGAATATGGAATGACGCGCTTTCGGTGCCTTGCGCCACGAGGCTGCGCAGTACGGGCGCCACCGAAGCCCGCAGCCGGTTCTTGCGTTCGTAGGCGATGCCGAAACGAAAGGCGATCACGCCGAGATCGTAGCGGCCATCTGAAAGCTTCGCGGCGTAGCCGTTGCGTTCGAGCGACGTCATCAAGCGAAGGATCGTGCTTTTGTAGAGTCCTGTTACGCGCGATAGCTCGGCGAGGGTGATGGGCGCGTCGGTTGTTTCCAGTGCGCGCAGAACAGTGAAAGCCCGTTCCAGCGCCGCAACGCCTCCATCGGAGGAAGGAAAGTTCTGCGTATCGCTCATCGATATTTCAGCCCGCGGGATGCGGCGATTCTGGCGCGCCGCTGTTGCGCGATGATTACACGAGTGTTGATCGCTTTGAAATCAGGTGCGCGCGAATGCCTTGCGTTCGATTGTTAGTTCGAGATGAACGATGCGATCGGTCAGCGTTCTGCCTATGCGAACGTCGCAACTACAATTCGTCTGCTTGATGTGCATGCGACACCCGCGCCGCACAACAATGCTTGACGACAAATCACCCAAACTTCTACGATGTAAAAAAGAGAACAAGTGTTCTGTTGAGCAGAACAGCTGGCGGCGCCGATGGCGTCGCGAGTCGACCGTGGCGATGACCAATCATTCCACCTTCGTGAATGCTCACTGACATCGAATTGAGTGTTGGCTTCCGAGAACGGGAGTCGAGGAAACGAGCATGAGGGACGGAATGACGTTGGCAGTGTCTTCGCGAAAGATGTTGATCGCGAACAGGGGCGAGATTGCTATTCGCATTGCGCGAACGGCTGCGGCGCTGGGAATTCGCACCTGCGCGATCGCCCCCGAAGACGATGCGGGATCACGTCACGTCGCCACTGCCGACTGGTCGGCGCGTATTCCCGGCCGCGGCGCTGCTGCTTATCTCGATCATGCAGAGATCGTTCGAACCGCTGTGCGCGAGGGATGCGATCTCATCCATCCCGGTTATGGCTTTCTCTCCGAGAACGCGGAATTCTCCGACGCCTGCAAAGCGAATGGTCTGACGTTCATCGGCCCGAGCGGCGACGCACTGAAGGCGCTGGGCGACAAGGCACAAGCGCGCCAGATCGCGCGAAAACTGTCGGTGCCGCTGATCCAGGGGCTCGATGTCGTCAGTTCGGCGGACGAGCTGACGACGTTTTTCGATGCGCAGGGCGATGGCGGCGGCATCGTGATCAAAGCTGTGTCCGGTGGCGGCGGGCGCGGCATTCGCATCGTGAAGAGGCGCGATGACATCGAAGCGGCGCTGAAAAGCTGCCGTGCCGAAGCGCTGGCAGCATTTGGCGACCAGAATGTCTATGTGGAGCGCCTGATCGAGCGGGCGCGCCATGTCGAGGTTCAGGTCATCGCTGATGGCCAAGGTGTCGTCATCCATCTCTGGCATCGCGAATGCAGCCTGCAGCGACGCAATCAGAAGATCATCGAGATCGCGCCATGTCTCTGGATCGCGCCCGATGTCGCCGATGCCATGCTGCGTGATGCATGCAGGATCGTGCAGGCGGTCAATTATGTGGGCCTTGCGACTGTCGAATTCCTCTACGACGTCGGTCGCAACGACTACGCCTTCATGGAAGTCAATCCGCGCATCCAGGTCGAGCATACGGTCACCGAGGAAATTCTCGATCTCGATCTCGTCGCCCTGCAGATCGGTGTCTGCACTGGGACGAACCTGGAAGCGCAGGGGCTCAGTCAGCGTGCGGTGCCGAAGCCTCGTGAGATCGCGATCCAGGCCCGCGTCAATGCGGAGAGCATGGGCGCCGCTGGCACCGCGAGTGCAGCCGTGGGGTTGGTTTCGCTCTACGAGCCGCCGGGTGGACCGAAGGTACGTATCGACGGTGCCGGTTTCTCGGGCCTGATGCTGACGCCCTATTACGATTCATTGCTGGCGAAAGTCATCGTTCGCGCCGATGGCGGATGGGACGCCGCGCGCGCCAGCCTTGATCGGGCTCTCTCCGAATTCCAGGTCGCCGGGGTCGAGACCAACATCGGTTTTCTCCGCAGCGTCTTGCAATTGCCGGAAGTAAAGTCGGGCGAGTTCACGACGCGGCTGATCGATCAGAAGACGCGTGAACTTGTCGAGGGTGCCGTTCCTCCGCAGAAATTCAAGACGTCATCCATTGCCACACAAACGGCTCAGCGCACGAGCCTGAATGTCGAGAACGGCAATGTCGGCGTACCATCGCCGATGCCCGGTGTCCTGATCACTCTGCTTGTGGCGGAGAATGAACCTGTCGGCGTCGGGATGCCGATCGCGGTGCTCGAAGCCATGAAGATGGAGCATGTGGTCACGTCGAAAGCTGCAGGATATGTGCGGCAGCTCGCGCAGATCGGAAGCACGGTCGGCAAGGGCGACATGCTTATTGTCGTTGAAACGGCGGAAGTCGAAGTCGCGGCTGAGGCTGTCGAGGCTTCGTTCGATCCGGATGCGATCCGTCCCGATCTTCAGGAGGTACTGGATCGTCTCGCGCTGTGCGAGGACGCGGCACGTCCCGCTGCGGTGGATCGTCGGCACAACACGGGCAAGCGCACCGCCCGCGAAAATATCGCGGATCTCTGTGATGACGGATCCTTCGTTGAATACGGTGCGCTCGCGGTCGCCGCTCAGCGCGGACGGCATTCCGAGGAATATCTGCGCGCCAACAGCCCGGCGGACGGCATCGTTGCAGGCATTGCCAGCATCAATGCGGAAGAGTTCGGAGCCGAGCGCAGCCGTGTCGCCGTCATGGCCTATGACTACAGCGTGTTCGCCGGTACGCAGGGGCATTTCGGTCATCGCAAGACGGACCGGCTTCTCAGCATCGCAGAAAAGGCGGCGCTGCCGATCGTTATCTATGCCGAAGGCGGCGGTGGCCGGCCGGGTGACACCGATAACAAGCCCGGCGTCAATCTCGCCAATCCCACCTTTTGGAAGATGGCACGTATGTCCGGCATCGCACCGCTCGTCGGCATCGCGGCGGGGCGATGCTTTGCAGGCAATGCCGCAGCACTCGGCGTCTGCGATGTCGTGATCGCCACGGAAGATGCCTCGATCGGAATGGGCGGTCCGGCCATGATCGAGGCTGCCGGCCTCGGCACATGCTCGCCCGATGAAGTGGGGCCTTCGGCCGTGCATTCAGCCAACGGCGTCATTGATGTGTTGGTGCGCGACGAGGCAGAAGCGACCGCGGTGGCGAAAAAGTATCTGTCTTATTTCCAGGGCGACACGCACGACTGGGAAGTGTCGGACCAGCGTATCCTGCGCGGAGCCGTGCCGCCGGATCGCAAGCGTGCTTATGACGTCATGCCGATCATCGAAACCGTGTTCGATGTCGGCTCCGTGCTGGAATTGCGTCGTGGCTTTGGTCGCGGCGTCATCACGGCCTTTGCGCGCCTCGAAGGTCGTGCCTGTGGCGTCATCGCCAATGTCTCGGCCATCAATGGCGGCGCCGTGGATCGCGATGAGGCCGACAAGGCCGCGCGCTTCATGCAGCTGTGTGATGCCTATGACATTCCCATAGTCAGTTTCATCGATACGCCCGGCTTCATGGTCGGGCCGGAAGCTGAGACGCGCGCCAATGTCCGGCATTTCAGCCGCATCTTCCTCGTGGGTGCGAGCCTGACCACGCCGATGATCAGCGTCATCCTGCGCAAGGCTTATGGTCTCGGTGCGATGGCCATGAGCGGTGGCAGTTTCCATGAAAGCAGCCAGATGACCTTCAGCTGGCCGTCCGGCGAATTCGGCGCCATGGGGCTGGAAGGTGCCGCGCGCCTCGGCTTCCGCAAGGAGCTTGAGGCGATCGACGACCTCGGCGAGCGCGACAAGCGCTATCGCGAGATCGTCGATGGCATGTACCAGGCCGGCAAGGCGACCAGCATCGCGCCCTATCTCAGCATCGATACGGTCGCAGACCCCGCCGACACGCGGGCGCTGCTCGCAAGCGGGCTGAAGGCCTTTGTGAAGATTCATGACGAGAAGCTATCCAAGCGGTCGTTCGTCGACGCCTGGTGAGCCGCCGGACGCCATGGCCGGTGCCAAGAAAATGCAAGAGGAAACGAAACTCATGACTGACACACAGTCCGAAGCCCTCCGCCATCTGGTCGCTGCGCGCAGTGAAGCGGAGAAGGGGCCATCCGGCCAGACCATTCGCGCCATCCGCAAGGTTGGAGTGATCGGCGCCGGCACGATGGGCACGGGCATCGCCATGGCGATGTCCAATGCCGGTCTTCCCGTCACGCTGATGGAGACGAGTGAGCAGGCCTTGGCACGTGGCCTCGGCATGATCCGAAAGAACTACGAGGCTACGGCTGCGAAAGGGCGCCTGACGGCTGAGCAGGTCGAGGAGCGCATGGAGCGCATCAACGGCCGAACCGATATGGATGGATTTCGCGATGCCGATCTGATCGTGGAAGCAGTCTTCGAGGACATGAAGGTCAAGCTGGATATCTTCCGGCAGCTCGACGTGATCGCTCCAGCGCACGCTATTCTCGCCACCAACACATCGCGGCTCGACATCAACGAGATCGCGCGCGCGACCTCGCGGTCGTCAAGCGTGGTCGGCATGCACTTCTTCAGCCCGGCTCATGTGATGAAGCTGCTAGAAGTCGTGCGCGGTTCGGCAACTGATGCCGCGGTACTTGCCACCGTGATGGCGCTTGCAAAACAGATCGGCAAGCAGCCGGTGATGGTCGGCGTATGCGACGGCTTTGTCGGCAATCGCATGGTGAGCCACTATACGCGGGAAGCCCAATTCCTGGTGGAGGAGGGCGCGTCGCCCGGTCAGGTGGATGGTGCGCTGGAGCGCTTCGGCATGGCGATGGGTCCTCTGCGCATGCAGGACATGGCCGGCCTCGATATCTCATGGGCTGCGCGCAAGCGCGCGGCGCCGACCCGGTCACCGGATATCCGTTACTGCAAGATCGCGGACACCATCTGCGAGGCTGGCCGGTTCGGTCAGAAGACCGGTGCGGGCTTCTATCGCTACGAGCCCGGCAGCCGGACACCGCTTCCCGATCCGCGCGTCGAGGAGATTGCCGTCGCCTGCGCTGCTGCATCCGGCATCAAGCGCCGAGCTATCTCAGATGAAGAAATCGTCGAGCGCACGATCTTCGCGCTGGTGAACGAGGCCGCCAACATCCTGGCCGATGGCATCGCCCAGCGCGGCAGCGACATCAATGTCATCTACGCCGACGGCTACGGCTTTCCGGCGGCGCGTGGCGGCCCGCTGTTCTATGCGGATGAGATCGGCCTCGCGAAAGTCGCCGAACGCATCGAGGCATTTCATGCGGAGCATGGCGTGTTGTGGACGCCGTCACCGCTCCTGCTCACGCTCGCCCGCAGCGGCAAGCGCCTGTCCAGCTATGTCTGACGCTGTGGCACCACGCTAATCTCATCACAATCAAAAAACTGGAGGAGACACAATGACTAACAACAGACGACGCCGTTTGGCAAAATGGACGGTGACGATCGCACTGACCACCATGATGGGCCTGGCTGTGCGAGCGCCGGCCGTCGCCGACACATTCCCAACGAAGCCGATCCGCTTCGTTGTCGGATTCAGTGCCGGTAGTTCGGTCGATACGGTTGCGCGTATCGTGGCAGAGGGACTGCGCACGAAATATAACTGGAATGTGGTGGTCGATAACCGCACCGGCGCCAATGGCCAGATTGCCGCCAGCGACCTTCAATCGGCGCAGCCCGATGGCTATACGATGCTGGTCTCGAATTCGAGCACCATCACGGTCAATCCGCTGATTTACAAGAAGCTGAATTACGACGCATCGCAGTTCCTACCGGTGACGGCGGTCGTCGCCGTGCCGTTCATCCTTACTTACAATCCGCAGAACACGCGGCTCGCTGGTGTCAAGACGCTGGCGGATCTGATCGAGCGCGCACGTCAAAAGCCTGACGATCTGATGTATGGTTCGGCGGGTAACGGCAACTTGATCCATCTCGCGAGCGCCCTGCTGTGCAGTTCGGCCAAGGTGCAGATGCGCCATGTGCCTTATCGTGGCGCGGCGCCGATGCAGACCGCGATCCTCGGTCGCGAGATCGACATCAGCTTTGACACCACCTCGGCGGTGCCGCTGATCAAGGCCGGAAATCTGAACGCACTGGCCATATCGGCGGCCGAGCGCTGGCCGGACTTGCCGGATGTGCCCACCGTCGCCGAGCAGGGCTATCCCGGCTATGATGTGTCGTTCTGGGTTGGCACGTTCCTGCCGCCGAAGACGCCGGCGAATATCGTCGAGACCTTCAGCAAGGCGTTCAAGGCGGTGGCCCAAGATCCGAAGATGGCCGCGCTGCTATCGCAGCAGGGGCGCATCATGACACTGTCGCCGGATCAGTTTGCGCAAAAGATCAAGACCGAGACAGAGCGCAACGCGACGATCGTCAAGGATGCGAAGATCGAGGTCGAGTAGCCGAACGAGGAGCGCGATCGTGACGGATTTGCGTCGCGATCGTCGGCCTGCCGGCCACAAACTGCCGCGCAAACGTCCGCAAGGGACTTTCGTTCCCGGCCGGTACAAAAATAATTGAGTTCTGGATTCCGCACTGCGGTTGTATTTGTCGGGTTCGAATTAGAACAACTCGAATGTAGGCGTACATTCGACGACAAGGACAACAGCGATGGCTGCGTTCACCCTCAAGATCAATGGGGAGTCGCGTCAAATCGACGTCGCCCCCGATACCCCACTTCTTTGGGCTATCCGAGACGGCGCTGGATTGACCGGCACCAAATATGGCTGCGGCGTCGCGCAATGCGGTGCTTGCACGGTCTTTCTCGATGGCCAGCCTGTCCGCTCCTGCTCGATGCCGGTCTCGGCTGTCGGCAGCAGCGAGGTCACGACCATCGAGGGCGCGACCAGCAAGGAAGCCAAGGCGGTTCAGGCCGCGTGGATTGCGCATGATGTGCCGCAATGCGGCTATTGCCAGTCCGGCCAGGTCATGAGCGCCGCTGCGCTGCTCGGCCTCAATCCCAAGCCGACCGATGAAGACATCGATCTGGCGATGAACGGCAACATCTGCCGTTGCGCCACCTATGTCCGCATCCGCGCCGCGATCCATAGCGCCGCGAAATCGCTGGAGGGCTGAGCCATGACCATTCACGACACAAAGCTCTCGCGTCGCACGCTGCTCAAGGCAGGCGCCGGTCTCGTCATTGGTGCCTATGTCGCGCGCGGCGATAAACTGTTCGCTCAGGCGGCAGCGCCGCCGAAGGTCAACATTGCGCCGAACACGTTTTTGATCATCAAGCCTGACAACACCGTCACGGTGCTGTGCAAGGGCATTGAGTTCGGGCAGGGGCCGTTCACCGGCATGGCGACGCTCGTCGCCGAAGAGCTCGACGCCGACTGGTCGCAGATGCGCGCGGACCATGCGCCGTCGAATCCAGTGCTCTACAAGAATCTCGCTTTCGGCATACAGGGCACTGGCGGCTCCACCGCTATTGCGAATTCCTACATCCAGATGCGCCAGGTCGGTGCGGCCGCCCGGCAGATGTTGGTCGCGGCCGCTGCCGAGGCGTGGCAGGTGCCCGCCGGGGAGATCACCGTCGAGAAGGGCGTGATCAAACATGGGTCGGACAAGGAAGGTCGCTTCGGCGAATTCGCCGAGAAGGCGATGGCGATGGCCGTGCCGGCGGATCCGAAGCTGAAAGACCCCGCGAACTTCAAGCTGATCGGCAAGGAAGGGGTGGTGAAGCGCCTCGACAGCGCCGAGAAGAGCAACGGCAAGGCATTCTATACGCTCGATATCAACGAGCCCGACATGCTCACGGTGGTCGTGGCGCGCTCGCCGAAATTCGGCGGCAAGGTGAAGTCGTTCGATGCGACGGCAGCGAAAGCTGTTGCAGGGGTGGTCGATGTCAAGCAGGTCCCGACCGGCGTGGCTGTCTACGCCAAGGGCTTCTGGGCAGCGAAGACGGGCCGCGAAGCGCTGAAGATCACC
>CALRZK010000012.1:0-13297 GCA_943372615.1 Bradyrhizobium ivorense
CGCGAGCGGTTGCTTGAGCGTGGCACTTAGCCCGACATTCCGCCGCGCAAGAACCGCAAGATCCAGTATGGTTCCAACCGCACGATCTACAAGCAACGCAACATCATCGAGCGCATGTTCTGCCGCTTCAAAGACTGGCGACGCATCGCCACCCGCTTCGACCGCAACGTCCGAAACTTCATGATCGCTATCAGCCTCGCCGCATCCGTCATCTGGTGGCAGTAGTGAGTCCGGACCCTAGTTCCCGCACCTTCATCTCGGGGAATACTTTACAAACAGCGTGTCGTCACTCCACAACTGCATGCTCCGGCCCTGCCGTCGGCTTGCGCAAAGCAGCCTTGGTCGATCCGATCATGATGGCGAGCGGGATCGAGACGAGGATGAACAGCATGACGAGTTGATAGTCTTGTGAGAATGCGATGATCTGAGCCTGAACGGCGACCATCTTGTCCGCCATCGCGCGTCCAGCATCGGTGGACAGGTTGATGATGCGCCTGACATCAGGCATCTGCAGGGCGTGGTTGAACGGGTTGATGTGTTCGGATAGGATCGCATAGGTGCGGCGCGTTCCCTGGGTGAGCTGGGCGATCACGATCGAGATCCCGATCGAGCTTGCGACATTGCGCAACAGCGTCAGCATCGAGGTGCCATCGGTGCGCAGATGGTTTGGAAGCGTCAGAAACGAAACGGTCGACAGCGGCACGAAAACGAGGCCAAAACCGAAACCCTGGAAGACGCTGACTGTCACAATCTCCGAAACTTGAGTCATTTCGGTCCAGCCGGTCATCCGGAACAGCGAGCCCGCAGTGAGCGCCAGCCCCGAGAAGATCAATGTACGAGCCTCGAAATAGCGCATGAGGCGACCGACCATCATCATAGCGAGGAACGTGCCGAAGCCGCGGCTCGCAAGCAACATGCCAGCGGTAATGATGGGATAGCCGATGACGTTTTGCAGGTAAGGCGAGGCCAGCGCCATGGTGGAGTACAGCACGAGCCCCATGACCGTCATGAAGATGCAGCCCGTCACGAAATTGCGATCCTTGAACAGCGCAAACTGGATGAACGGCCGCGAGGTCGTGAAGGAGTGGGCGAAAAAGTAGTAGAAGCCCACGGCCGAGACGATGAACTCGCCAACGATTTCGTTGGATTCAAGCCACCCCAGCTGCTCGCCGCGGTCAAGGGCCAGCTGTAAGGACCCGATGGCGACTGCGAGTGCCGCGAAGCCGAAAAAGTCGAACCGCAAGGTGAGATCCGTCTTGGTCTCGTCCATGAAAGCCAACAGGCCGAGCACCGTCAGTGCGCCAAACGGAAGGTTGACGAAGAACACCCAGTGCCAGGAATAGGTCTCGGTGAGCCAGGCACCCAGTGACGGGCCCATGATCGGGCCCATCATCACGCCCATGCCCCAGATCGCCATCGCCTTCGCCCGCTCCTGAAGCGTGTAGGAATCGAGCATGACGGCCTGCGACAGCGGCACCAGCGCCGCGCCGAATACGCCCTGCAGGAGGCGGAACAGCACCATCTGGTTGATGTCTTGCGCCAGCCCGCACAGCACCGAGGCGAAGGTGAAGCCCGCCGAGCAGATGATGAAGATGCGCTTGCGCCCATAGCGGTTGGCGATCCAACCCACCGGGGCGGTCATGATGGCGGCGGCGACGATATAGGACGTCAGCACCCAGTTGATCTGGTCCTGCGAGGCCGACAGCGTGCCCTGCATGTAAGGCAGGGCGACGTTGGCAATCGTAGTGTCCAGCGCCTGCATGATCGTCGCGGTCATGGCGCAGATCGTCACCATGTTCCGGCGCAGGCCCGGAGGCAGCGGACCCGACATCAGGTTAGTCCTTGTTCTGATCGGCTTTTGCCGACAGCCCGAGCAGGCCCGCGAGCGTACGCTTGTGACCGGTATCGATGGTGGCATAAACGCTCATGCCGGCCTTCAGCTTCTTCACGTACTTGTCGTTTTCGTCGAAATAGATCCGCACCGGCACGCGTTGTACCACCTTAACAAAGTTGCCGGTAGCATTCTGGGGCGGCAGGATCGCAAATTGCGCGCCAGTGCCCGGCGCGAGAGAGCTGATCGTGCCCGTGAACACATGATCAGGGAACGCGTCGACCTCGAGCGTCACGCTTTGTCCGACTATGACGTGGGTAAGGTCGCTCTCCTTAGGATTGGCGTCGACCCAAGGGTGAGCAACGTCGATGACAGAAAACACCGGTGAGCCCGCCGCAATGAAGCGGCCAAGCTGGATCTGGTCCACCTGCGTCGCAACACCCGCTATCGGTGCACGCAAGACCGTGTGATCGAGGTTGCGCTCGGCATCCTCCAACTTCGCCTTGCCCTGGGCATAGGGTGGAAACTGCTCCAGCGGCAGTTCGGGATTACCGAGCAATTGCGTTCTGGCATTGGAGATCTGCTGCTTGATGAATTGCACCTGCGCGCTCGCGGTCACCATCGCATTCGCCGCGTTGTCGAGATCGAGCTGCGACCCGAAATTGTTCTTCACCAGTTGCTGTTTGCGTTCGACATCCCGCTGTTTCAGATCGACGCCTTGCTGGGCGAGGTCAAGCATCTGGCCATAGATCTTCACGTTCGCGACCAGATTGTCGTAGTTCGTCTTCGCCTGGGCGAGGTTGGCCTTCGCCTCGTCCACTGCGAGGCGAAACGGCACGGCGTCGATCTCGAACAGCTCGTCGCCCTGCTTTACTGTCTGGCCTTCCCCAACCAACACCTTGATGATCTTGCCCGAAATGTCGGGTGTAATCAGCACCTTCTGGGCGCCTACATAGGCATTATCGGTGCTGACATAACGTCCGCCGTGCAGATAAAAAGTCAGTCCGCCGAGCGCGGCAGCAATGGGCAGCACCACTAAAAGAAGAGAACGCCGATAACGGCGCAGACCCGCCATCATACGGCCGCGCGGTTCGGCAGCGACTTTCCTGGTCGGCTTGCCGTCGGGAGCGGCCTTCTGCTCAGGCGCGAATTTGACGACCTGATCAGCCATAGCGCGGCACCTTGCGTACCTGCGCGGCGCCGGCAATTTGAATTGCGTTCCGCACGTTTTCCTTAATGGTTTCGAGTTGCGTTAAAAGACGGTAGGCGTCCGGCGGGAGAATGTCGTCGAGCGCGGTGGCCGTGAGTTCGGATCGCAGACCGCTCAATTTGCCGAGCAATTGACGTCCAGCTTTCCGGAGATAAAGCCGGTTGATGCGACGATCGTTAGGGTCCCCGCGCCGTTCGATCCAATCGTTCTCGCACAGCTTGTCAACCAGCCGCGTCAACGTGATCGGCTGCATCTCCATCTGCTCGGCAAGTTCCGCCTGGCTCATGCCCTCGTTGCGTTCCACCTTGGCCAGAACCGCCCATTGCGCCCGAGTGATACCGAACCGCGCGGCTTCCTTGTCTGCATACACGCGAAGGACGCGTGCCAGTTCGGCGAGAGTGAACAGAAAATTCTGGTCTACTGAAACGCTGGTCATAAGCTCTATTCCCAATAACAACTTATATTATAAGCAAGCTCATATGTAACAGTCAAGCGCCGGCGCCAGACAAGGCCTCGATGCCCAGGCTGGATAAGAGCCAATGGCTCAAGAGTAATAGTGGGCTGGCGATGACCGACGCCTGCTCAGCAGCAATTTAGTCGATCATTCCGGAGGATCGCAATGGGCGCTCCAGCTGCCGTTGCAAACCAATGGAGGATCCCAGACCACGAACGACCGATCCCCATCGTCGTGCAGGCTCACGTACGCGACGCCCGCCCTGTGCGTGGCTGACTACGTCTTTACTTTGCCTTCAAGTTACTGCCTCGCGTCTGCCACCGTGACGATCGACTCTGCGACCTCGTCGGGAATTTCGCAGCCCAAAGCCTCTTCGAAGGCCATGATTAGCTCAATTGTGTCAAGTCTATCGGCACCCAGATCCTCGGTAAAGCGCGCGGAGTCGGTGATCTTTTCCGCCGCAACATTCATATGCCGGCTAACTGTTTCTCTGATCCGATGGCTAAGGCTATCCACGGCTGGGGCACTCGATACGGCTCAATCGAACATCTTATCACATGAAGAACAAAGCGCGGTCCGGGACAACGCGAGATGCTTTGATCTCAGCGACAAGAACGGCCATCCAAGAGCTCGGTATCGCGCGCGTCACAACGCGACGCATTGCTGGTCTGGCCGGTGTTTCTGAGGCTACTCTGTTTAATCACTTCTCGACCAAAGATGAACTCGTCCTTGCAGTGCTGGCGGATTGGGCGAAGCGAGGAGCAATTCCGAAAGATCGCAAAGGACGACAGGAAGCGTCGATCGAAAAGGATCTGGGCCGGATCGCCACGGCCGCTGATAGGTACTATGACATGACCTTAAACTCTCTGATCGCTGCGTCGGCAGACAAGGCGACCCTACCCAGGCATCTGAATTGGCTCTTCCTCAATGCTCCCGAAACAGGGCTCGCGGACGAAGTTCGACTGATCGTGGAAGGCTGCGGCAGCGGACAGGCGTCGATCCGGCGTTCGCCACGGACATCATACTTGGACTGTGCATGCGCGGAGTCGTCGTTAGCATCTTTGCCGGCAAGCCAAGGCGTTCTTCGAAGTCCGATGTTGCAAGCGTCTTAGTAGGAAGTTGGCTCCGTTTCTCGCCGACATTAAATCGGATCCCGATCTTAAGCGTCGTGATGCTGCCGTGCTTTGACGGTATGTGCTTTGCCAAGCCTCCGCCCTTTCGGAGACTTTTCCAAATAATCGCGGTAGATGCCTTGGATCGTGACCAGATCGTCGAATTTCACTCTGAAGCTGTTCGGAGAACCCATGCCGACGATAGTTCCTTCTCGGCCTTGGTATTTGGGATGGCGCTCTACCCCAAGCATACTCATCCGAACCCTGTCACCTGGTGCAAGAATGCTTGGATCGAGATCCCGATCGTTCACTGCAAGCTGCGCTGAATGACTGAGCCGCGGCGTTTTCTTCATGGTCTCCGATAATAAACGATATCGTTTCGATAGCAAATTGTTTTACCAGTTTTCTCGGACGCTGTGATCCTGTCGAGAAAACCAACGTGAGGGGTGCATGCCGAGAGTGGCGCTTTTAAAGAAAACAGAGCCGGCCGCCCTGAATTCGAAGGGAGGACGGCCTACCCGCACTGCAGCCATCGAGCGCGACATCCGTCTTCTCGATGCGGCGTCCTCCTTGTTTCTGGACCGTGGTTTCGATGCCACTTCGATCAACGCCGTCTCCGAACTGGCCCGTGTTAGCAAACCGACTTTTTACGGTCAGTATGGCGACAAAAGACGGCTCTCGAGGCAGTGCTGCGTCGAGAGATTGATCGGTTCTGGTACCGATGGGCTTTGCCCCCGAGACCCGATCAATTAGCATCCCCAAGGGGATTTTGGAACGGCGTCTGTCCGACATCGGCCGCCAATTAATTGCTCTGAACAATGGGACGAATGCCCGGACGCTCGTTCGCGTCATATACGCCTAGGACAGAATTTCCCTGAGATGTCTCAGACGGCCTACCGTGAAGGTTGGCGTCGCGGCTGTCGCCCGGATATTCGAACAAAGCCAACGAAGCCGGTTTGACAAAGGTTGCCCCCACCAGTGCAGCGGAGATCTTTCTCAATATCGCGGTAGGCAACACCAGCAAGCTGGCCGCCTATAGCCTACAAATTGACATCGATCAGGAAGAGAAAAAGCTCAAGATCGGGGTCAACATCTTCCTGCACGGTTTGCTGAGTTCGTGAGCTTTGGCCGTAGGGCGCGTTTTGCTGACGGACTGCCGCGCACGGCGCACGCGAATGTTCCGACCGCAAAGACGCAGCCAAGCGAAAGGCGGCCGCCTTACTAGAACGAGGCGATCGAGCGCGGTATCCTCCTGCGATCCACGACCTGCTTATCAACGTCGAGCAGGAAGAGAAGCGTCTAAAGAAAGCGCTCCCAGCCCTGCGAAGGGTATGCTTCTGCGATGACGTCATTCAAACGGCAGCCGGCTGGCGGTTGAAGGCCCTTCACTCTGGAGTTCAACCGAACGGCCAATAGAAGCGTTTCCTGGGCCTCGATCGGCTTTTTCTGGGAGGTCTTGCGGTACTCGCGACGAGTTCCTGCTCGCCGCCATTGCCCAGAACCTTCGAGAGCTGGCGAAGCTGATCCCGGCACCTGCACCAATGCCCATCTGAAGTGGACTTACGCTTGCACGCCGGCCCTGCGCAGGCCGATAGCCCACTCGCAACTTTTTGAACACAATCGGCGCACGCCGGACAACACTTCAAAACAGCCCCAGTTTTCCTGAATATGATCCTAGCAACGCATAGTCGCGGATGATGGCGTGGATGGCGTCCGCTACCGGCATCTGCAGCGCCAACGCGAGTCGCTGTAGGGTTCACTGAAAGGGAGCCGAGCCTGATCGGCAAGGAGGTTTGTGGAACAGCTCATCATTGGGCACGCGAGTTGATTAGGCTCGGGCACGATCCGGCTGATGTGGGCAGGTTATTTCAAGCCGTACGTCAAGCGAGGGAAGAACGACGCCCTCGATGTGGAGGCGATCTGCGAGGCGGTCACGCGACCGACGATGCGCTTGTAGACGTGAAGAGCGTCGAGCAGCAGTTGGGTTTGATGCTCCATCGGACGCGCGAATTGTTCGTTCGTCAGCGAACCATGCTGGTAAATTCCTTGCGTGGCCAACTCAGCGAATTCGGGCTGATTGCGCCAAAGGGCGTCTGGAGCATTCCGGAACTCCATGCCCTCGCACAGGGCGCCAGCCGGGCGGAACTTCCCGACGCAATTCGTGGCTGTGTTGAGTTGATGATGGGGCAGATCGACGAATTGCAGATGCGCATTCAAGGCATCGAGAAGACGATCCGCGACGAACTTCGGGTCAGTGATGTCGGTCTACGGCTGAAGACAATACCTGGCAGTTGCGTGATCACGGCGTCCGCGCTTACTGCCACCATCGGGGACATCAAGGCGTTCAAATCGGTCCGACACCTAGCGGCCTGGATCGGCCTTGTGCCACGACAGTCGGGATCCGGCGACAAAGTCTACATGAAGATCTCCAAGAAAGGAGATGCTTATCTGCGCAAGTTCCTCGTACTCGGCGCGACTGCGGTGATCCGCTATTGTCGCAGCAAGCCTGAGCTGGCGGGGTGGATCAACGCGCTGTTGCAGCGACGTCCTGCGCGTGTCGTCACGGTTGCAGTGGCCAGCAAGATGGCACGCATCGCATGGGCGATCATGAGCCCCGGTGAAAGCTTCCGCCAGGCGGCTTCCGTAATTGCTTGAAGGAGAATCGAACATGAGAGCGCAGAAATGAGCGCGTGAAAGATCCTGCTGTGCAGCAGATTCTCAGAATTTGTTAGAGCGACGACGACGTAATGGCAATCGGTCGAGACCAAGGATCGAAAAATTCGTGCCTGTGCATGCGCATTGAGCGCGTGAGAGTGGCTGGATTCTGATCTGCGGACTACCATTCGGGCCCGCGGACATTGATCCGCTTCAACGAGGCCGGACCGATGACCGCACCCCGACCAAAAATTGCAGAGACGTCGAAATAGTTCTTGCCATGCGGGCGCCATCCTCCGATGCACAGGTGTGGTAGCAACTCTTCGCAACCTTGCGTTTTGTTGCGCTTTGTTGCGCTCGAACGAACAGCGGGCTCTCTGCTGCCGGTGTTGGTTCGCTGGCTGGGCGTGGTCACAAGCAAGATAACGTGTGTTTCGTGGTCGTGGATCTGGATCAGGTCCCATCCGCCAGTAGCGGAGCTCTGTGGGGCGCATCCGGGTCGCCGGATTCATTGCGAAAAAGCCGGCGCGACTTGGCAGTTGACTTGCGAAGCCTCCATTGTTTGCGACATGTGCGATAGCGCTCGTTACCCGAAGGGCCGAGACACCCATAGGGTGGCTCGGTGAGGAGCGAAGCGACGAGTAGAGCGCGGGCCGAAGGCATCGCCCATATGCCATCAGCACGCAACTACTCCGCCGCGAACTCTTGCCCGCGGAAGTGAGCGAGGGTCGCTTTAGTAGCGAACCCGAAAGTCTTAACATCATGATCGTCTTCAACGTTTCGAATGCAAGCCGAATTTCCGTCACAGGGAGCAAGCGAACCTGAAGCTGACGGCTGGCGACAACGATCCGGCCTTATGGCCGAGCCATCGCAAGCGGCCAAGATACGGTTTAAGCGCGGTCTTGTGCTGCGCCAGAACAGTCGGATCTTCGGTGGCGACGACCTGGCGATCGGCTCACGATCGAGCAAGCGAGTCATCGTCAAACTTCCGAGTCAACCGCTTACCGAGTCGGATTCGTGTACGGTCGTAACGCTCAAGTTGCTAACTTTTGCGATTTGGAAGATCGGCTCAGCAAGAGTTCGAAACATGACGGGTGTGGAGTTTCGCGAGCCGGGCCATTAGGCCCGGCGAGCCCGTGACGCTGACGCGCGTCATCGCCGCCGATCCGGCTTGCCGGATCGGCGGCGCGAATTCTTCCGGCTCGTGAAGCCGCGTAACTGAACTCCAGTTACGCGGCCAATGTTCTTAGACCACACGCTCCATCAGGCGCCTTGCTTTTCCTTCCAACTCGAGGCGAGCATCTTGGTGCGGCTTTACGCGGGCGAATGCGGTAATCCCCTGCACGAAATCGAAGATGCTATCGGGCTTGCGGTTGTCTTCGCCAAGGACGGTTTCGATGATTTTCGAGGTCTCGGTCTTGGAGAATCCGCTCTTGCGCAGGAATGCTTCGCGGTCCTCGTCCGTGCGAGCGACGATCCGTTCGCGAGCCGCCTTGATGCCGGCGACGAAGGGGGCAGGCGAGGAATTGGCAAAGCGCGTCAACGCGGGCGCGGCCTCCTGTGCGAAGCGCTGCGCGGCGAACTTCGAATGACGGATGGTAATCTGCTCAAAGTTCTCTACGCCCCAGAGATTGCGGTTCATGCAGACCGCGCGCAGATAAAAGCTGGCGATGCCAAGGGTCTTGCTGTCGACTTCACTGTTCCAGCAATAAAATTCCCGGAAATACAAGTCCGGCGATCCATCCGGCAGCTTCCCGGCTTCGATGGGATTGGTGTCGTCAACCAGAAACAGGAAAACGTCGCGGTCACTAGCATAGAGCGTCGTCGTGTCCTTGGTCACGTCCACAAAGGGATTGTGTGTCATGGTGGCCCAATCCAGCGCGCCCGGCACTTTCCAGCGCGTATCGCCCGTGCCGTTGCCTGCGATCTCCATGACGGCGCCGACAAGCTCATGGTCCCATATCCTGCCATAGTCCGGCCCGGTCACGGCGCGGAGCTCGACGCGCCCGTTATCGGCCTCCAATGTCTTCACCAGTTCTGCGCGATGCGAGATCAGGCCATGCTGCAAGTTGATGGCCGATAGCGCTGCGGGAAGCTGCCGCAGATAGGACGAAGGCGCGCCGGTCAGCGTGCAGAACTGGCCAAAGTTCCAATGCGTCGGCGCGACGGGCCCGTCACGCCCCGGCACTGCCAATCGCTCCGCATCATCCCGGTTTGCCTCCACCCGGATCGCCCGGCTTTCGACGGTGCGCGCGTGCGCGCGTTCAGCCCGGCCACGGACGGCCTGATACAGATCCGACAGGTTCAAATAGCGCTCGTCATCCGGTCGGGCAAACCATTCCGACGACACGCGCCCGATCCGTTGGCCGCGCGACACATCCACTCGAAAGCCGCTCGGTGCTGGCCGTTCGCTTTGCTGCAAAGTCATCATGTTCATCTCGTTACTCCTATGGGCTGAGGTTGAAGCGCAGCGCTGCGCTGCAACCCTGCCCGTCGGCGAGACCTGGGGTAGCAAGGGCAAGGGCGGCCGGATGCGGAGGGGGATCACCCGCCCGAAGGGGCGCCGCGTGCGGCGCATCTGCATGCGCCGCGACGAAGTCGCGATCCAAGGCGCGGAAGATCGGGGATACCGTTCCGGCCGGCACGGCGTGCCGTGCTTCACCCTTGCCGGGGCGAGGGCGGAGCCCTTAGCAGTCCACTTCCAAGGGAGATTGCGCTTCCTTGATATGCATCAGCGGCAGAATCAAAAAAACCCCGCCTCGAAGAGGCGGGGCCGATGATGCCCTGGCATCAGTCGCCGCTACGGCGAGACCAGATCAGAGCGAATTCGTCACCATCATCGATCTTGACGAGCGATGCGTAGATCGCACCAGGCAGCGAGGGATCATCGATCTTGCAACTGAGGTAGCTGCGGTCGCTATCGCGTGCGACCTTTTTCCATGCCGCCCCACACTCGACCCCGCCCGCGACGATGCGGTAGTCGGGTGCCTTGTCGTTGCCGGTCTCGGAGTTGGTAACCAGCTTTGCTTTCAGGCTGAGCGTGAGGGTCTTGATGGATCCGACATAGCCGGTTTCCGAAGCGGTAAAGGTGCCAATCTGAGCCATGATAGTCTCCGTTTGTTACTCGGGCCGCGACCATCGCCGCCTCGATGACGGTCGTTAGCCCGGGGAGCGATCGGCCCGCAGCCATCAGGCCCGCAGCGCATGCGAAGGACTGCGTCAGCCTGCTTTTTTGTCTTCGCGCGAGGAATGCCGCCACTTCGCGGCAGGGGAAAAAAGCAGGCGTAGCAGTTGCGGGAAGGCGATCGAGGCGTAGCCGGCCCCCGGGCTTGATCCGCTCATTCGAGGAGGCGCAGGACGCGAGCCGTCAAGAGGCAAACGAAGACAATCATGACGCGTGGCAGTGCTTTTCAAGAGGATTTGATCGGCTCTGTCGGAAGCACGAGAGATGCGCGAAGCTCAACCTTGAAGCTGACAATCCGAGACAGGGTGATGGCGCAATTTCGCGGTTTGGTGGTGATCGAAGGGCCGTGGGCATTGGCCGCTGTCGCGATGGTCGAGATATCTTCAGTTCATGTATGATCGACATTTCGCTTCCGCGGATAGTCCAATCGTCGAACGTGCTGGTGATATGAGTTACCCGGCGAACTGCGCGACTGACCTCGATGAGGCTTGTGCAGCCTGTGGTGGGCCGTTGGCTTCCTGAGCGGGATCATTGCATCCATGAAACCGCCGCGCGCCGGTACAGCGCGCGGCAAAATTTCTGACGCTTGGCCGGGGCCGCATCGGCGGCCCCGGCGTTGGTCTATTCGGCGGCATCCTGCATGATTTCGCTGTCTGGCGGAACGTTTGTTGTGTCTCTGACGTCATGCGACGGTTCTGCCGTTCTGAGCAGGATGGGTAGCCAGCCTGTCGCTGCCAGCAACTGATCGGCTGCTTCCACCATGTCGGCCTTCTTCATATCCACCATACGTTCGGCGGCCTCACCACTCACGCCTTCACTGACCGCCTCCAGAATGCGCGCCTTCGTAATACGCCCGAAATAGCTGCGCACGGTCGGGCGCCAGTATCCGGTCATGTCGAGGGAGACGGCTTCCGCCAGTTGGTCGGCCGTTACCAACGCGCGCGGCCGCCGCTCCAATGGGAGTATGACCGCATTGGCGGTCAGCGCAACACAATGCGCAAACAGGCCCATGCGACTGTCGTGATCAAGCTCGGCCACGAAGGTCCACAGTTCCGTGATGTCCCGCGGCATCTGCCGTGCCCAATTGGCGTGACGATCCGCCCAAGCCTTGCTGGGGGGAGTATCCTCGATGCCCTCTGCATGTGCGGCGAGATCAGTCTTGACCGGCCGGATGCCGACGACATGCGCATCCGCACCGAGATAGAAGACTTGCGCCGCGAGCGCATGCGTGACCGCCACGATGGCGACTTCGGGCTGTTCGCTCAGAGTGAGGCGCAGCCCCAAGGTACGATGTGCGGTGATGTCACGGACGAGAGCGTCGGACAAAGGCCGGTCGTCGGCCTCCTCGCTGGCACCTCTGCTCCCGCTGCGTTATCCTGCATGGATTGGCCGTCTGCATCATGGCTCCCGTTCCTCGACCGATCGCGGCTCTCCTGCTCAGCTTCGGACTGCGGTTTTTCGTCCCCCGGGCGGACGAAGCCGCGTTCGATTCTTATGGTGCCGTCGTGATTGAGGATCACAAAGGCTCCACTGCGCGCGATGTCGTCAGGATCGTAGGCCTGCCGTTTCGCCTCCAGCCGTCCGATTTCTGCTTCCAACTCGCCGAACTGCGCGTCTACGTCGTCGGACAGTTCTTCGACGGTTTGATACTGTTCGGTCAGTTGGTCGAATTGGCTCTGGGCCACCTTCAGAGCGTGCGCGTCTTTTGCCGAGAGTTCGACGGAATGCGGATAAACCGCCGCATGCCGTGCGCGTGCGGGAAATCAAGCTGGGCTTCGGTCCATTTCCAGCCCTCGGCCTCCCGCAACCGGTCGGCCTCGCTGCCGAGCTTTGCCGTGACCAAGCCGTCGAGCAAGGCAACATCTTCCAGATAACCGCCGCGATCCTCGGTGAAGAGATCACGCAGGACCGTGCCGCCCGCTTCCGTATAGGCCTCGATCCCGACGAAGCGGGCGCGGCGGTCGGTGGCGGGGACGTGAGTTTCAGTGAGCAGGCGGCGGATCGTGCTGGCGTCCCGATTGTAGGATAGCCGCTCGTAGACGGCTTCCTGCCGGACATGATCATCAGTGATGGCAAAGGCCGCCAGTTGGTCAAGGCACAATTCACGATCGCGATAAGCCTGCATCAACTTCGGCGAGATCGCACCCAACCGCAGGCGTTGGCGCGCACCACGTTCGGCGTTACGCCGAAACGGGCGGCGATTTCTTCGGCACCAAACCCGCGTTCGTCCGCCAGCTTCTTGAAGGCCTCGAACTGATCGGCCGGGTGCATGTCCTCCCGGGTGACGTTTTCGTCAAGACTGATTTCGAAGGCGTCGTTCACGGTATGGACGATGCAGCGGATCGGCTCGGTCTTCTTGATCTCCTTCCGCTTCACCCGCAAGAGCTCGGCCAGCCGCCGCCCCTCGCCGATCGTTACGAAATAACATCCCGTCGCAACACCTTCCGCATCAAACTCAGGTTCGACGACAAGATTTTGTAGAATGCCCTTGGCGGCGATGCTCGATGCATAGCCCTCGATTGCCGCTTCACTGTGTGGCGTCTTGCGTGCGTTCCTCGGGGATTTCTTGAGCTTGCTCAGCGGGATAAAAATTTCGCTACCGCTCGCGATGATGGTTTTGACTTGCTTGGCCGACATAATGATCTCCGTTTTGCACAGGGGTGCAGAGCGCGCACTCCGCGCCTGCACCCCTGCCCGTCGGCGAGACCGGGGGTAGCAAGTGCCAGGGCGACCGGGCGGTGGGGGATCGCCCGCCCCTTAGGGCCGCTCTCTGGAAGCGGGTCTGCCCAAGCGAATGGGCAGGCTCGCGATGGGTCGTCGTCTGCGTACAGCGCGGAAGACCGGGGAGACC
>CALRZK010000013.1:0-13126 GCA_943372615.1 Bradyrhizobium ivorense
GCAGGATACCGAGCACAAGATCAAGGCCGTGCTGGCCGTCCAGATTGATACCGCGTCGGGCGCCTATAACGACATCGAAGCAATCAGCAAGGCGATCAAGGCCGCCGGTCATCCGGCGCTGTTCATGGTCGATGCCGTCGCGTCACTCGGCTGCATGCCATTCGAAATGGACGCCTGGGGCATCGATGTAGCGATGTCAGCGTCACAAAAGGGCTTGATGACTCCGCCCGGTCTCGGCTTTGTCGCGGCGAGCGACCGTGCGCGCGAGGTCCACAAATCGGCGAATCTCCGCACGCCTTATTTCGACTGGACCGAACGCGACGGCAACGAACATTATCAGAAGCATTCTGGCACGGCGCCGGTCCATCTGATGTTCGCCCAGCGCCAGGCGCTGGATATGATCTTCGACGAGAAGCTGAACAATGTGTTCCTGCGCCATCGCCTGCTGGCAGAGGCTGTCCGCCGCGCCGTGACCGTATGGGCCGAAGGCGGCGTGCTCAGCTTCAACATCACCGAGCCGAAGGAGCGCGCCGACACCGTCACCACGATCAAGATGCCGAACCCGGCAGCATTGCTCGCTTACTGCCGCGAGAAATGCGGCGTTATTCTCGGCGTCGGCATCGGCGACCTGAATGGAAAAGCGTTTCGTATCGCCCATATGGGCCATGTGAATGCGCCGATGATCCTGGGCACACTCAGCGTCATCGAGATGGGTCTGCAAGCGCTCGGCATTCCGCATGGTAAGGGCGGCGTCACGGCTGCCGTGAATTATCTCGGCGAAAGCGTGAAGCCTTAAGCCTGCTCTGCCTCGGCGTGATCGCGCTTGGTCTCCGGCATCACCAGCAGGATGAGCAGGAAGCCAAGCGCGGCGACGCAAGACATCCCCATAAAGGCAACCGAGGCGCCGAATTTGTCGGTGACCTGACCTGCAATCGCGTTACTGAGCGATGCACCGATGCCGGTGGCCATGCCCACGATGCCGAGTGTCAGACTGAAGCGACCTCGCCCAAAGGCGATATCGGACGCAATCAGCGGGATCATAACGCCGAACACGGCGGCAGTGATACCATCCAGAATCTGGACCGCGACCAGTATGAATGGATCTGTCACCAGCGCGAAAAGAAGGCCACGCATGGCCAGCGCCACAAAGCCGATCATCAATAGCGGGCGGCGTCCCCATCGTTGCGCGCGATTGCCAACGGTCGGCGCCACAGCGGCGACGATGAGTTGCGGCACGACGATACAAAATGCGATGAGCACGGGTGCCCAATCGGGCGACCGGTTGGTCACGCCATTGGCCACCAGATTCAACATCCCCGCATTGGCGAGCTGCAAGAGCACGACAGCTCCGCCGAAGATCAATAGGGGCTTCTGCTTTACCAGGTCGCGAAACCGGATTGGAGCACTGTCGCCCTTTTCAGCAGCGCCGCTGGATCGCGCGCGATCGATTTCTTGAGGACGAATGCGCGACAGCGCATAGATCACCGGCATCGCGAGCAGGAATGTCACAATGAAGACCGATCGGCTGGACAGCAGAGAGCCGATAGTGCCCATGATGGCGGCGGCAAATCCATTTCCAAGCGCAGCGAAGCGCGCGTTACGGCCGAGCCTCTCGCCAACGCGGATGGGTCCGACAAGTCCGAGGCTAATCGCAGCAATCGCCGGCCCGAGCACGCAGCTCGCCAAGGCATGCAAGGTCGCAGCCGTCGCAACAACGAGAAAGACTGGCAGTGCCGCATAAGCAAGCGCGCAGCAGCCGATCGTCACGACGGCGACACCAGCCACCAAACGGGTCGAGCGTGCCGCATCGACGAATGCACCGGCGGGCACCTGGGCAAACAGGGCAACCACGCTGCCAATCGAAGCTACGATGCCGATCTCACCCGGCGTCCACTTCTGCGTCGTCAGATAGACCGCGATGAATGGCCCGAAGCCGGTTTGCAGATCGGCAAGGAAGAAAATGAACCAGTCCAGACCGCGCAGGCTTTGCTTCGACGGTTCAGTCGGGCGCTGATCCGGCTTCTTGTCATCAGGCTCCGGTGCGATCCCGGGCGCGCATGCGACCTCCCGCACCGGCTCCGGGTCGGAGCGGTCGCGATCTGCAGCACGCGTCGGCGCCTGAACGGCCAATTATCGCTCCTGCATCGTGATGGGCGGGAATTTCAATGGCGTCAGCGTGCCTGATGCGCCGAGCACGACCATCGGCTGATCGTCCTTGTATTCCGGCGCAGCGCGTACTTGTTCGCGCGTGAGGTCGAGCGTGATACTGGCGGTTTTGTCGGCCACGTTCCAGAAATGCAGCGCCGCCCAATCGACGACGATCTTGCGCTGCCCCACGCCAAGAAAGCCGCCAAAATCGATCACAGCGCCGCGCACCTGCCCCGCGCGATCGACAATCACATCGGCAATCCGGCCCATATTCTCGCTGGCTGGACTGCGCACATCGCGGCCGAGAATGCCTTTGGCATCGAATGTGTCGATGACCGTGACAGAAGGAGGTTTAGCCGCAGGCGGCATCGCTGCAGGAGCAGCATCTGCCTTTGGCGAAGCGGCGGGCTTCACGGGCTCAGTCACGGCAGGTGGAACTGCAGCTTGCGCCGGCGGCGGTTGATCGCTCGGAACGGTCGAGGCCGGCGGGACCGCTTGCTGCGACGAGGATGCTTCCGGCTTAGGAGCCGGGGCAGACTCCGGCTGCGCCGGCTGTGCGGATTTGGCTTCTGGCACGGGCGCCTCTGCCGCGACAGCTGCGGTATTGGCGATTAGCAAAGCGAGCATTCCGGCAACGAAGCGGATTGCGGGCATGAACAGTTCCTCACTCAGACTGGCCGTTGGCACCGTGCGCGACAACGGCGCCGACACTTAATGCGTCAGCACGATCGAAACCCGGATCTGACCGCGACTGCGGAGCACTTCCAGCGACACATCGTCATTATGCTTGCGCAAACAGAGATCGACGCTCGAGTCGCCAAGCCGCACATCGCGCAGGATCACGTGCTGCAAAAAGGACGGCAGACGCGGATCGCGGAAGCGGATCTCGTTGCGGGCGATGTCGAATTCGATGCCAAGCGCAGCCTCAAGCAATGTGAAAGGCGTCGCGCTCGCCCAGGCTTGCGGCGCGCATGCCACCGGATAAAGCGTCGGGCCGCGGCGCTTCTCACGCTGGAAGCCGCAGAACAATTCGGGCAGGCGACGCAGGTCCATATAGGACGCGGTATCGAACAGTCCCTTGAACACAGCCTCGACCGAATGCTTCAAGCCGTAGCGCGACAGACCGAGCGCGATCAGCGCATTGTCATGCGGCCAGATCGAACCATCATGATAGGACATCGGATTGTAACGCGCCTCGCCGCGCGCAATCGTCCGGATTCCCCAACCGGTGAAGAAATGCGGCCGCATCATATCGGCTGCAACCATGCGCGCACGTTCCTCGCGGACGATGCCGGTGAACAGCAACTGGCCGGCATTGGACGAACGGACGACACAAGGCAGCTTGGCGCCGTCCAAGGCTAGCGCGTAAGTTCCGATTTCTTCGCACCAGAACGCTTCTTCGAAGCGATCCGCCAGACTCCGTGCCTCCGCTTCCAGCTGTTCAGCGCGCCCGGCCATCTCCAGCCGCAGCGCCATCCGCGCAGCCAGATGCTTGGCGGCATAGACATAACCCTGCACTTCTGCGAGTGCGATATTGCCTTCCGCAAGCTTGCCGTCGGCATGGAAGATCGCGTCATACGAATCTTTCCAGCCCTGATTTTGCAGGCCCTGCTCGGTGGCACGCTGATATTCGACGAAGCCGTCGCCATCGGGATCACCGGGACCGTCGATCCATTTCAGTGCCGCCTCGATTGCAGGCCACAGTTCGCGCAACGTTTCCTCATCGCCGGTGCGCTCGACATACAGACCGGCGAGCAAGACGAATAGCGGCGTGGAATCGACGCTTCCGTAATATTGCGCGAACGGCACTTCGCGCAGCGCAGCCATTTCGCCACCGCGCATTTCATGCAGGATCTTGCCGGGCTCGGCATCGTTGAGTGGATCGACTTCCCTGGCCTGGAAGGTCGCCAGCCGGGATAGTACACCCTTCGCCACACGCGGATCGATCCACAGCATCTGCAGCGCGGTGATCAAACCATCGCGTCCAAATGTTGTCGAATACCAGGGAATGCCCGCATAGGGATAGCGGCCCTGCGGCGTATTGGTCATGAGGATGTTGAGATCACCCATGGCCTGGCACAACACCTCGTTGAAAATATCGTTCGACGTCTCAACGGTGGTCGCGCCCTTGCTGAAATTGCGCATTTCGCGGCGATGCGCCAGCAAGCCGCGCAGAAACGGCACCGGCTTATGATCGACATCGACATTGCAATTCGCGGCAACGAAGAGCGACGTCACCTCCTGGGGCGCCAGCTCAAGATGATAGGTCGCCTTGTTGGCGGATAACTGCGTCGGGCGCGGATCGAAATACATCATGGTGCGCAGCGGCTTGCCATCGAGCCCGGTATATTCCAGCGCCACATGGCTGGGATCGATGAGGCGGCTGGTGGCGACACCGCGATGCTTTCGCTTCTCGCCGCGCACTTCGAACAGATCCGCAAAATCATTGTCGAAGGACAGCGTCAGATCGAAGCTGGCGCGCTCATTGCCATGATTCTGCAGGCCGATGCGCTGATAGGCAGCGCCACGCCACAAGAAGACCGTACGCACAACATGCAACATGTCTTTCTGCAGGATAATCCGGCCATCGCGATAAATGTCGGGATTGGTCAGATCGATGGTCAGCGACGAGTTGTCGTCGCGCAAATTGGAGCCGAGCAGAAGCGGCTGAACGTCGTTCAGTGCCAGTTCCAATCGCGCGAGATAACGTGTGTCCTTGTTGAACAGCCCATCGGGCCCACCAGCGGATGCGCCGATGTCGCCATGGCTGTCGAGCACGGCGAATGTATCGTCATGCTTGAGCGCACGCCGGGGCCGGGACGCCGGGCCCGTCATCGGAATGTAGAATGGCGACTCGACGACCTTCTGATCAGCAAGCACTTCACGCTTGGCGGCAATAGCTTCGACAGGCATGGATGACCTCTGCCAGTTGAATGGAGATGGCGATACGCATGCGGAAACGCATCGTGCAGACTAGCTGAGTCGTCAGGCGGCGTGCGCTGCCAGCCGACTCATTTCCTGCGTCACGAGTTCGCGATAAGGGCCTTCGCCCTGCATGAGAAGGTCGGGCTTGCCATCTTCGATGATCTTGCCGCTGCGCAGCACGACCACGCGATCAAAGTTGCGCAGAGTGGCAAGGCGATGCGCGATGGCGATCACCGTGCGGCCGCGCATCAGGCGCGCCAGCGCTTCGCGGATGGCTTCCTCGGACTCGCTGTCAAGCGCGGCCGTGGCTTCATCAAGCAACAGGATTGGTGCATCCTTGAGGAAGGCGCGCGCGATGGCGATACGCTGACGCTGGCCACCCGACAGCTTGACACCGCGATCGCCGACCATGGTGTTCAGCCCCTCCGGCAACTGTTCGATGAAGTCGCATCGCGCATCGATGGCGGCGCGCATCACATCTTCGTCGCTCGCATTCGGGCGACCGTATCGGATGTTTTCGAGAATCGAGCGATGGAACAGCGAGATATCCTGCGGCACGACCGAGATGGCATGACGCAGGCTCTGCTGCGTCACCCGCGAGATGTCCTGGCCATCGATGCTGATGCTGCCTTCTCCCACATCGTAGAAACGCTGAAGAAGAACGAACAGGCTCGATTTACCTCCGCCTGACTGCCCGACAAGACCGACACGCTGGCCTGCATTGAGCCGCAAGGTGAATTCGTCGAAAACCTTCTGGCCACCGGGATATTGGAAAGAAATATTGTTGAAGGCGATGGCTGCGCCGGACTTCACCAGCGGCTCGGCTTCCGGATGATCGCGCAGCTCATGCGGCACAAGCAATGTCGCCACGGCTTCGGACAGCCGCGCGATATGTTGGGTCACATCGACCAGTGCGACCGCGAGGTCACGCGTCGCATGCAGGATTGAAATGCCGAGCGTACAAATCAACACCACTTCGCCCGTGGATGCACCGCCGCGTTGCCAGAGCATGATCGCCCAGCCGAGCAGGCCAATGGTGAGCACAACGGTAATAGCGGCATGGACGACGCGAAGCCGCTCCAGATAACGCAGACTTCGCCCGCGCGCATTGAGCTCGCGATCCACCGTGTTGTCGAAACGCTTGTGTTCGAAGTTCAGGCCGCAGAAGGCGCGAACGAGCGGAAGATTATTGACGACATCGACCATTTCACCATCGACCGAGGCGGCTTTATCGGCGAAGTCATTGTGAAGATTCTTACCGGCGGCGGCCATCTTGAACATCAAGACGACGATCGCGCCAGCGACAACGGTCAATCCTGCCGCCATCGGCAGGCTGACGGTACCGATCAGCAAGATTGCAGCGAATGTGGCCACGATCGGCGGCATCACATTCCAGATGAACATGTTCTCGATGGTGAAAACGGCATTGGACGTGGCCGTGATCCGGCTCGTCAGCATGCCGGGCAAGCGATCCGTAAAATAGTTCGGCGCGTGCCCTGTGAGATGGCGAAAGATATCGCGCCGCAGATCACCCGTCACATTGACGAATGTGTAGCTCGCGATCCAGCCGGCCACGCGCCACAGGAACATGTCGGCCGTGATCAATGCGATCAGAATGCCGAAAGCCCACCAGATCAGCGTGCCTGCATTGGATGGCCCTGCAGAAAGACCATCAACAAGATTCTTGATGCCGTATTGCGTACCTACCGAGCAGGCCACTGCCCCCAGGATCGCGAGAAGAATGATGGAATGCGAGAGGGCTCGCATCCTGATGTACCGCATCACAAACGCAAAAGGGCGGTGCGCATATCCGGAGAGATAATCCATGTGCGTTACTAAACCCCTCGAAAGGCAAAGATGAAATCGACGAGCAGCGCTTCCGCCCGCAAACGATAGTGATGCAATCGCGATTTCCCCACGCTCTTGCCTTTTCAGCGCAACAATCAACCGTCACCACTTGTTCCCGAACCTGAAAGAGCGTGATGGCAGCAGCAAGACCACAGTGTGGATGAAAGTTGCAGATGAGACAGGAACTTCGCAGCTGCGAGAACGTTCCCTCGCTTGGCGCAGCCGGTGCCTTAATCGCTCACACGTCGTAAGCCCTTCACTTCCAACATGGGAGATATGTATATGCGCATCGCGCAAGTGGCCCCACTGACTGAAGCTGTTCCGCCCAAGCTCTATGGCGGCACTGAACGTGTCGTACACTGGTTGACTGAAGAGCTTGTCGCGCTCGGGCACGACGTGACGCTTTTTGCCAGTGGTGACTCCCACACAACCGCCAAGCTCGATGCCGGCTGGCCCAAGGCTTTGCGCCTTGATGGGTCGGTTCGCGATCCGAACGCACTACATATGGAAATGCTTGAGCGCGTTCGTCAGAAGTCCGACGATGACGAATTCGATGTTCTCCATTTCCATCTCGACTACTATCCGTTCTCACTTTTCTCCCGTCAGCCGACACCGTTCGTGACAACACTGCACGGCCGTCTTGATCTGCCGGAGCATCAGCCGACCTTCACCACCTTCTCCAAGGCCCCGGTGATTTCGATTTCTGATGCGCAGCGCCGGCCGGTTCCGCAGGCAAATTTCATCAAGACGATCTATCACGGCCTGCCCGAGACCCTGCTGACACCACAGGACGTCAAGCCGAGCTATCTTGCTGTGCTCGGTCGTATCGCGCCGGAGAAAGGTGTCGATCGCGCGATCAAGATCGCCATCCGTGCTGGTATTCCGCTGAAGATTGCCGCCAAGGTCGATCGTGCGGATGAGGAATATTACGAAGCCGTGGTGAAGCCGCTGATGGATCACCCCCTGGTCGAATTCATCGGCGAGATCAGCGATCGCGAAAAGCCGGACTTCCTGTCGGGCGCCTATGGCCTGCTGCTTCCCATCGATTGGCCGGAACCGTTCGGCCTCGTGATGATCGAGTCCATGGCCTGCGGTACGCCGGTGATCGCGTATAATCGCGGTTCGGTGCCGGAGATCATCGATCAGGGTCTCACCGGTTTCATTGTCGAAGACGAACTCAGCGCGGTGAATGCCGTGGGCCGTCTTGCCGACATGGACCGTGTCGCGATCCGCAAGCATTTCGAGAAGCGCTTTACGGCACGCCGTATGGCCGAGGACTATGTCGAGGCCTATCGCAGCCAGATGGAGCAGAAAACACAGCTCCGACTGGTCAGTAGCGCTGAATAATCAACTTCGCTGTTATGAGAGATAAAAGGAGCGGTCGTGAGGCCGCTCTTTTCGTATGAGGCGGCTGCTGGAGGCAGGTCGCACAGCGGCGGATGGACTGCGACCTTCGGTCGCGCCATAACTGGCGGGTTCTTATAGCCCGACAGGTCCTCATGTCCGCCGTTTCCCGCTTTGAAATTATCCTGCTCCTGATGGCCGTCATTGTGGGGCTCGATCTGGCGGCGCGACGGCTGCAATTGCCACGCGCAGCGGCCTTGATCCTCGGGGGTATCGGCCTGGCACTGATCCCCGGCACGCCGGATGTCGAGATCGACCCCGAACTCGTTTTGGTCCTCTTTCTGCCGCCGCTGCTGATGTCGAGTGCTTGGTTCACATCCTGGCGCGATTTCCGGGCCGATCTGCGCATCATCCTGCAGCTCGCAGTCGGTGCCGTCTTCTTCACAACGCTGGTGGTCGGCGTGATCGCGCATCTGGTCATACCGGACCTGCCATGGGCCGCCTGCTTCGCGCTCGGCGCCATCGTATCACCGCCTGATTCTGTGGCGGCGAAAGCGGTCTTGCAGAAGGTCGCCCTGCCACACCGCATCATCGTGCTGCTGGAAGGCGAGAGCCTGGTCAATGATGCGTCGGGCCTGGTGTTGCTGCGCTTCGCCGTTGCAGCGGCACTCACTGGCTCATTCAGCGCGGTGTCCGCGACGATCAGCTTCTTCACAGTCGCCATCGGCGGCGTCATCGTCGGTATCGTGTTCGCTTTCGGCGCGATGCTGGTGATCAAACGCATCAAGGAGATCGACCTCGCGATCGCATGGACGTTCCTTGTCGCGTGGATTTCCTATATCGCTGCGGAAAAGCTGCATGTCTCCGGCGTGCTCTCCACCGTTGCCTGCGGCATGATCATGGGCTGGAAGCAGCATGAATTCTTCGGGGCCGCCCTGCGCACCCGCTCCACCGCGACATGGAGCGTCGTCGTCTTCGTGCTCGAATCCCTCGTTTTCATCCTGATCGGCCTGTCGCTGCGCGGTGTGTTGCATCGTCTTGGCGGCACGGACGCACTGATCGCAATGGCACCGGCCACTGGCGCGATCATCGCGGCCGTGATCCTGGCGCGTTTCGCGTGGATGTATCCCGGCACATATCTGCCGCGCTGGCTGATCCCCAAACTCGGTGCACGCGATCCCGCGCCGCCATGGTCGGTGCCATTCGTGATGAGCTGGGCCGGCCTCCGCGGCGTGGTCAGCCTGGCCGCAGCGCTGTCATTGCCGGAAGAATTTCCGGGCCGGGACATGATCCTGGCCATCACCTTTGCCGTCATCCTTGTGACTGTGCTGATCCAGGGATCGACTCTGGCGCCGATCGTCCGTCTGCTGATGAAGGGCGACTACAAGATGCTGCATCATGCGACGTTGAGCGAGGCACAGGCCCGCGCCCGCATTGCTGCCGCCCAATTCGCGGCAATCGAAAAGGCATCGCGCAATGACGATGGCACGCATCGGCACCCGCGTCTGTTCGAGCAATACACCTATCGCAAGGGCGCGGCTGCGCGTTATGCCGAGGAAGCCGAGACGCTGTCGCCGCAGCGCATCGATCACTTCACCACCGTGCTTGCCGCCATCGAAGCCGGGCGTGATGAACTCTTGAAGATGCATCGCGCCGATGAGATCCACGACAGCGTGTTGCAGGCCATCGAAGAAGGGCTCGATCTCGAAGAAGTCAATGCAAGGCGTCATCTCTGACGTCGGCTGGCGCTTCCCTGCGGCGGCATCAGCCTCTAGTCTCCATTCTCCAATAGTCGCTCAACACGCGCGGCCTGCGCGCGGCAACCGGGAGAAACCCTCATGAGACTTCAAGGCCTGTCCACCATCGTCACCGGCGGCGCATCCGGCTTCGGCGCGGAGATCGCCCGTGCTTATGCGCGCGAAGGCGCCAAGGTTGTCATTTTCGATCTCAATGCCGACGGCGCGAAGAAAGTCGCTGACGAGATCGGTGCAAGCGCCATCGCCCATGGCGGCAGTGTCGCGAAGAAAGCGGATGTGGATGCTGCAGTGAAGCTCGCGGTCGACAAATTCGGCAAGCTCGACGTGGTCGTCAACAATGCCGGCTGGACTTTCCGCAACAAGCCGATGCTGGAAGTGACCGAGGAAGAATTCGATCGCGTCTTCGACGTCAATGTAAAGGCCATCTTCCTGATGACCAATGCCTGTGTGCCGGTCATGAAGAAGCAGAAGAGCGGCCGCATCATCAATATCGGCTCCACCGCCGGCGTGCGCCCGCGCCCCGGCCTCACCTGGTACAACGCCTCCAAGGGCGCGGTGAACCTGATGTCGAAATCCATGGCCGTGGAGCTCGCCCCCGATGGCATCCGCGTCAATTGCATTGCGCCTGTGATGGGCGAGACCGGTCTGCTGGAAGCCTTCATGGGCGTGCCGGATACACCGGAGAACCGCGCCAAATTCATCGGCACCATTCCGCTCGGCCGCATGTCGCGCCCGTCGGACATCGCCAATGCCTGTGTTTACATGGCAGGCGAGGAATCCGAATTCCTCACCGGCGTGATTTTGCCCGTGGATGGCGGCCGAACCATCTAGAGCGTGATCCCGAAAAGTGGAGGCCGGTTTTCGGATCGGATCATGCTCCACCGGAAAAAAAGGAAATTCGTAAACCATCGAATCCGGTGAGATTCGATTCACCAATTCCCTTAAGCAGTTCAGCCGAGGTTCATGCGATAGTCCCTGCATGATCGAGGGACAAACCTCGGCAGGGAAGGCGTCAGGGTCAGGTCGGTCAACGGCCTGACCCGATTCTTTGGGGATCGATCACATGGCAGCGAAGAAGAAAGCGGCTCCGCGCAAGAAGGCGGAGACCATTGAGCCCGCTCCCCCGGCTTTCGCCGTTTTGCGCACGGCCACCCGCAGCGTCATCAATATGGCCATCGTCAGCGCCGCCTGCGGCACCACACTGCTGACCCTGATGGCTGCATTCAAGTTCCAGCTCGCCTAAGCGCTCTTCATCTCGTTGAGAAGTGTCGGGATCAGCTCTGACACCGTCGGATGCACCGGCACCGCCCATTGCAGCTGGGTGTAATCGGCGCCGACATTCATGACGTCGAGAATGCCGTGAATGGCCTCGTCGCCCGACGTGCCGAGGATCGCAGCGCCGAGAATTTTCTTCGTCTCGGCATCGACGATCACCTGCATCTTCCCGAAAGTCTCGCCTTTTTCCACCGCGCGCCCGACATGTTTCATCGGCCGTTCGCCGATCAATAGCTTTCTGCCAGTTGCCTTTGCCTGCGTCATCGTCATGCCGACTCGCCCGAGCGGCGGATCGATGAACAGTGCATAGCCGGGAATGCGATCGCTGACCTTGCGGCTTGCACCATCGAGCAGATTTGCCGCAATAATCTCGAAATCATTATAGGCCGTATGCGTGAAGGCGCCGCGGCCATTGCAATCTCCCATCGCATAGATGCCCGCGACATTGGTGGCGAGACCGTTATCGACCTTGATGTAGCCGCGCTCATCCAGCGCCACGCCAGCCTTGTCGAGACCGAGATCGTCAGTGTTCGGCCGGCGCCCCACCGCGAGCAGAACATCGCTGCCGATCACCTCCGGAACGCCCTCGGTGCAATCGACGCCGACGGCGACACCATCCGGATGCGGCTCGAACGTGATGCATTCGGCGCTGGTACGGATATGAATGCCTTCGGCCTCCAGTATCTCGCGGATCATATCGGAAATATCCGGATCCTCGCGCGACACCAGGCGCGGCCCTTTCTCGACCACCGTCACCTCGGCGCCAAAACGGCGAAACATCTGCGCAAATTCGAGGCCGATATAACTACCGCCGACCACCACCAGATGTTTCGGCACGCGGTCGAGCTTCAGCATGCCGTTATTGGTGAGATAGGGCACGTCGTTGACGCCCGGAAAGTCCGGGATCACCGGGCGGCCACCGACATTGATGAAGATCTTTGGCGCTGTCAGCATTTCACCGCCAACGCGCACGGTGTTTGCGGATTCGAAACGCGCATGGCCATCGAACACCGTGCAATTCGACATCTTGCGCAGCCAGCCTTCGACGCCGCTCCGCGAATCCATGATCACCTTGTCAGCGCGCGCACGTACTCTGGCCATATCGATCCGCACGGGCGCATCGATCATCACGCCATATTCCGCACCACGTCTTGCAAGATGCGCGGCATAGGCACTCGCCACCATCGTCTTGGTCGGTTTGCAGCCGGTATTGACGCAGGTCCCACCAAACAGATGACGCTCGATGATCGCCACCGTTTGCCCGGCTGCAGTCAGCCGCCCGGCAAGCGAAGGGCCGGCCTGACCGGTGCCAATGATGATGGCGTCGAAATTACGTGCCATGTCGAATCCAGACGTGTTCTGATTTCAGTTTCGACCTTATTGGCACAGGTTACGAGCGAAAAGACGGCGCGGCTCGACTCAGGCCTCGGTCACTGCGAAGCCGATGCGTGGAAAGTGAACCGCGATCGTACCGGCCTCGGGATCATCGCGCCGGACCACGACCTGCTCGCGAGTAGCTGCGAGGCACGCGCCTGTCACGGTATCAAAACCCCAGTCGGTTGGCGTCACCGCAAGCGGCGTGCCGATCGACCATTCCGAAACAGCATCGCTGACAATGTCACGTTCAGCGGCGCGCGCCACCGCGAGCGCCTCGTCCGGCGTCATTGTCTCGCTACTGCCATGCCCGAATGCGGCCATCCGATCCATCCACGCCAGCACGCGCGGATGCCCGGACAGCCCCTCGTCTTCGCCGAGATTGCCGCGCGCATACCAGAGCGGGTGATACACGGCGACATCCGCAAGCGATGGCTCCTGACCAAGAAGGAACG
>CALRZK010000014.1:0-13108 GCA_943372615.1 Bradyrhizobium ivorense
CCCCCCGCCACACACTCCTACGTCATGTGTGGCGCCCCCTCTCCCTAACCCTCTCCCCCTGCACTTCGCTTGGGGGCGAGGGGACGACGGTGCGTCGCTGCAACGGCCGAGTCTTTTCGCCACACCTCGCGCAATTCGATTCAAACGCCGGCCATTTTCTTAACGCCCTGATTCACGTTCACGGTCTGGACTCTTACCCGGCGAGTCCCGAAGCAGATATCCTCCACCGATTCGTCTGAGGTGGTTGGGGCCGCCTGAGAATCCGTGCGGCTATTTGGGGCAATTGATGTCAGGCGTGATCGCTGTGATGCGTCGGACCATGCTTTCATGCACTGCCATGGTGCGTGATGGGCTTGTCGGCCTCGGTGCGTCCGCCGTGCTCGCGACCACCCAGGCGCTTGCGGCCGAAGACGCGCTGACCATCGCCGATCTGCTGCGCCTGGAACGCCAGGAAATCGCGGCGCTCACCACCGGCGGCGCCATACTCGGCTTCTCCGTGGTGTGCGCGATCCTCCTGATGCGCAATCGCCAGCGTGCCGCGCGCACCGAAACCAAGCTGCGCAACGAACTCCACGCCGTGCAGGCCGAAGCCGATCGTTTTCGCGCGCTGCTGTTCACCGAACCGCAGGTGCTGATCTCCTGGGCCGCCGGCGAAACCCGACCCGAAATTTCCGGCGATACCGCCATCATGATGTCGCAGGATCCGCAGGCGCATCAGCCGCAGCGCATCCTCGCTTTCGGAACCTGGCTGCCGGCCGAACCGGCGCTGCGCATGGACCATGCCGTCGATGCACTGCTCGATGCCGGCGAAGGCTTTGTGCTCAATCTCACCACCACCACCGGCCGTGCCATCGAAGCGATGGGCCGCGCCATTGGCGGGCAAGCCATTGTGCGGATTCGCGAACTCTCCGGCCTGCGCCGCGAGCTGGCGGAAATGACGCTGCGCTACAAGGAACTGGCGGAAGAAAGCGACACGCTGCGCGGCTTCGCCAATGCGGCGCCTTATCCGATCTGGGCGCGGCATGCGGATGGCAAGCTGGCATTCGCCAATGCCGCCTATGTGCACGCGACTGAAGCGACCGACGCGACCGATGCCATCGGCCGCAATCTCGAACTGCTCGACAGCGACCATCGCGCGAATCTCGCGAAATCGCTGAACGACAACCTGCCTTTCACCGCGCGCGTGCCGATCGTGATTTCTGGCGAACGGCGCATCTTCGACGTCCATGCCGCACGCATCGGCCATGGCAGCGCCGGCATGGCGATCGATGCCTCCGAGGCTGCCGCATTGAAGGCCGCGTTGGTGCGCATGG
The DNA here is from genome assembly GCA_943372615.1 of Bradyrhizobium ivorense. Classification (GTDB taxonomy): domain Bacteria; phylum Pseudomonadota; class Alphaproteobacteria; order Rhizobiales; family Xanthobacteraceae; genus Tardiphaga; species Tardiphaga ivorense_A. Next base: position 1,314 of record CALRZK010000014.1, read on the forward strand.
CCGAAGCGCATCGCCGCACGCTGGATCAGCTCTCTTCCGGCGTCGCCGTGTTCGACGGCCAGCGCCGCCTCGCCTTCTATAACGACGCCTATCGCCGGCTATGGGATCTCGACCGCAACTTCCTCGACGGCAATCCCGACGATTCCAGCGTGCTCGATCGTTTGCGCGCCGCCCGCAAATTGCCGGAGCAGCCGAATTATCGCGCCTGGAAGACCAAGCTGCACGAGGCCTATCACGCCAATGAAGCGCATAAGGATGTCTGGTATCTGCCGGATGGCCGTGCGCTCTCCATTGTCACCACGCCGAATCCCGAGGGCGGCGTCACCTATCTCTATGACGACGTCACCGAACGCCTCGATCTCGAACGCCGCTTCGACGGCCTGATCCGCGTTCAGCGCGAGACGCTCGATGCGCTCGGCGAAGCCGTGGCCGTGTTCGGCAGCAATGGCCGCGCGCAACTGTTCAATCCGGCTTTCGCGCGGATGTGGCGGCTGTCCGACGAGGCGCTGGCGCAGGAACCGCATATCGAGATGGTCGAGACCTGGTGCCGTCCGCTGTTCGACGAGCCCGCCGTCTGGCAGACGATCCGCGGCGCCATCACCTCCATCGACAATCGCGTGCCGGTGCCGCTGAAGATGGAGCGCAAGGACGGCAGCGTGCTGGCCTGCATGAGCATGCCGTTGCCCGACGGCGCGACCATGCTCACCTTCCAGGACATTTCCGACGCCGAGAATGTCGAGCGCGCGCTGCGCGAGCGCAACGAGGCGCTGGAGGCCGCCGACCAGATGAAGGTGGATTTCGTCCACCACGTCTCCTACGAGCTGCGCTCGCCGCTGACCACGATCATCGGCTTCGCGCATCTGCTCAGCGATTCCTCTACCGGCCCGCTGCTGACCAAGCAGGCCGAATATCTCGATTACATCACCACATCGACCTCGGCGCTGCTGGCGATCATCAATAACATTCTCGATCTCGCCACCATCGACGCCGGCGCGATGTCGCTGAATCTCGGCCCGATCGATATCCGCGCCATCATCGATGCCGCGGCAGAAGGCGTGCAGGATCGTCTCGCACGCGATCGCATCGCGCTGCAGATCGATGTCGCCTCCGATATCGGCAGCTTCATCGGCGATGAGAGCCGCGTGGTGCAGGTGCTGTATAATCTGCTGGCGAACGCTGTCGGGTTCGCTCCGCATGATTCCGCCGTGACGCTGCGCGCGGCGCGGACCGAACACATGATCACCTTCTCGGTGACCGATCGCGGCCCCGGCATTCCCGCCGACAAGCAGGACAAGATCTTTGACTGGTTCGAGAGCCACGCCAATGGCTCGCGCCATCGCGGCGCCGGGCTCGGCCTTTCGCTGGTGCGCTCCTTCGTCGAGCTGCATGGCGGCAAGGTGCGAATCGATTCAACGGTCGGGAGGGGCACGACAGTGAGCTGCGATTTCCCTTTGGACCAAACCGCCCATCGTAACGCGGCCGAATGAGCGAACCCGCAACCTTCTCCCTCGCGCTGCGCAATGAAGACGCCACGGCCGCGCTGATGGCCGATCTCGCGCTGCTGATCAGCGCCGGCGATGTCATTACGCTCTCCGGCGATCTCGGCGCCGGCAAGACCTCGGCCGCGCGCGCGATGATCCTCTATCTCGCCGGCGATGACGAACTCGAAGTGCCGAGCCCGACCTTCACGCTGGCGCAAAGCTATGACCTGCCCTCTTTCCCGCTGATCCATAGCGATCTCTATCGCATCACCGATCCCGGCGAGCTGGAAGAGATCGGCCTATCGCCGCTGCCGGAAGGCACGGTGGTGCTGATCGAATGGCCGGAACGTGCCGAAGGTAACCTGCCCGCCGACCGTATCGAGATCACGCTGACGCATCGCCCTGCGCTGGGCTCGCTCGCGCGCGCGGCGGAAATCGTCGGACACGGCAAGGCTGCGGCCGTGGTACAGCGGCTGCAGAGCTTGCGCGAATTTCTCGAGGAAGCGCGCTATCTCGATGCCGGCCGCAGGCGCATGGCGGGCGATGCTTCGACACGATCTTATGCGCGGCTGATCCGCGATGACGGCGTCTTCATCCTGATGAATGCACCGAAGCGGCCGGATGGCGCACCTGTCTATGGCGGCAAGTCCTATAGCGCAGCGGTGCATCTCGCCGAGGATGTGAAGCCCTTCGTCGCCATCGCCAATGGTCTTCGCGCGCAGGGCATTTCCGCGCCGGCGATCCATCACGCCGATCTCGACGCGGGCTTCCTGATCACCGAAGACTTCGGGCTCGAAGGCGTGATCGAGGGATCGCCGCCGGGGCCGATCGTCGAACGTTACCAGGCCGCGACCGATATGCTCGCCGCGCTGCATGGCAAACAATTGCCGGACACACTGCCGCTGCTGCCGCATCAGGACTATGCGATCCCGGTGTTCGACACCGAGGCACTCCTGATCGAAGTCGGCCTGATGCCGGAATGGTATCTGCCCGATCGCGACGTTGCGCCAAGCGAAGTCTTGCAGGCCGAGTTCTTCGCCATGTGGCGCGAATTGCTGGCATCGATCGAAGCGGCGCCGCGAAGTTGGGTGCTGCGCGATTTCCATTCGCCGAACATGATCTGGCTGCCCGAGCGCGAGGGCATCAACCAAATTGGCGTGATCGATTTCCAGGACACGGTGCTGGGACCCGCGGCCTATGACGTCGTATCGCTCCTGCAGGATGCCCGCATCGACGTGCCCGAGCAGATCGAACTCGCCATGCTCACGCGCTATATCAAGGCGCGGCTGGCCGCCGAGGCGGATTTCGATCCGGCGTCTTTCGCCGAGATCTATGCGATCATGTCGGCGCAGCGGAACACGCGTCTGCTCGGCACCTTTGCGCGGCTGAACCGCCGCGATGGCAAGCCGCATTATCTCAAGCACCAGCCGCGGATATGGACATATCTCAATCGATCACTCGCGCATCCGCGACTGGCGGCGTTCCGGGATTGGTATGAGAGATACGTACCGCCGCCGCAGGGATAGTTGGCATCCAGCGGATGTGATCTCCCTCCCCGGAGCGCAGCGAATGGGGAGGGTGGCGCGTAGCGCCGGGTGGGGTCTATCCCCACGATCGGACGGCGTTTGCGGAGACACCCCACCCGTCTCGAAGCTCGCTGAACGCTCGCTTCGATCCACCCTCCCCGCTGCGCGGCTTCGCCGCTTGGGGGAGGGATAAACCTCGCCCAAATCCTTAACGCAATCTTAGCCACGTCCGCCTTACTCTCGTCCCCAAGATCGGCCAAGCCTCGTCGCGGGGCCTTTCGGTGTTGAGTGAGGATCGGTCATGACCACGACGGAGCGACGTGCAGATCATCGGGTCGTGTTCGAGCGCGGCTTCCCCGCGCAGATGATGGGCATCGACGGCACCTGGCGCCGCGCCTGCATTCTCGAGGATGTGTCCGAGGTCGGCGCCAAACTCACCGTCGAGAGTTCGATCGAGGGATTGCATCTGAAAGAATTTTTCCTGCTGCTGTCATCCACTGGTCTTGCCTATCGCCGCTGCGAGCTCGGCTGGGTGAATGGCGATCAGATCGGCGTGAATTTTCTCAAGCCGGGTGACAAAAAGAAGAAAATGTCAAAACGGCCGGAGGAAGAAGAAGCCGGCACCTGACCGCTGAGATGTCGCGACGGCGTCATGTCGCGCCCTTATTGATCGATCAATTTATGCGCGACCTCGCGCCCTGTGCTACACTTTCCGCAAGCCATTAGAATCGCACTTCGAGACGTATCGTCATGTCCGTGAACCCCACCAAAGCCATGGTCCTCGCCGCCGGTCTCGGCCTGCGCATGCGTCCGCTCACCGACACCATGCCGAAACCGCTGGTGCCTGTCGCTGGCCAGCCGCTGCTCGATCATGTGCTGGACAAACTCGCCGCCGCGGATGTACGCGAAGCCGTGGTCAATGTGCATTATCTGCCGGACATGATCATCGATCACGTCAAGTCGCGTCAGGCACCGAAGATCACGATCTCCGACGAACGCGACCAGGTGCTGGGCACCGGTGGCGGTGTCGTGAAAGCGCTGCCGCTGCTCGGCAGCGAGCCGTTCTATCATCTCAATGCCGACACGATGTGGATCGACGGCGCGCGACCAAATCTCGCACGCCTCGCAGAAAGTTTCGATCCAGCCAAGATGGATATCCTGCTGCTGATGGCGCCGACCGCAAACAGCATCGGCTATGCGGGCAAGGGCGACTACGAGATGCGCCCCGATGGCACGCTGCGCCGCCGCAAGGAAAACCAGGTGGTGCCGTTCGTCTATGCCGGTGTCGCCATCATCTCGCCGACGATCTTCAAGGATGCGCCGGCAGGCGAATTCGCGCTGACCAAACTGTTCGATCGCGCCAATGAGGCCGAGCGGCTTTACGGCTTGCGCATGGACGGCGTGTGGATGCATGTCGGCACGCCCGACGCCGTGCGCGCCGCGGAAGACGCGTTTTTGGCGAGCGTGGCTTAACGCCAGATTCTCAACGACGCGCGATCACCTCTCCCCGGAGGGGAGAGGTGAACCGCGGCTCTGACTCCCTTCACAGCACCACACATGCCATGATGCGCCCGTTCTCCGAATCGGGCCCGTCATGCGCGTTTTCACCATTCCCTCCTCGGCGCCATTCCTGCGCACGCTGATCACGGCGCTGGTGGATGGGGATCTCGTGCCCGGCTTCGAGGCGCGAACCGATCGCGCAAAACTCGCCACCGTCACGCTGTATCTGCCGACGCGGCGCGCCGGCCGCATGGCCCAGGAGGTTTTTCTCGACGTGCTCGGCGACGACGCGGTGTTGCTGCCGCGCATTGTGCCGCTCGGCGACGTGGATGAGGAAGAACTGGCTTTCGCCCATGCGGCGGCACCGGATGCGCTCGATTTGCCGGATGTGCCGGAAGCACTCGACGGCTTGCAGCGCCGGCTACTGCTGGCACAATTGATCGGCGCATGGGCGAAGCAGATCAGGCCCGAGGATGCGAACCAGGCGCCGCTGGTGGCCGGCGGCCCCGCCTCCATGCTCGCGCTCGGCGACGATCTCGCGCGACTGATGGACGACATGGCGACGCGGCAAGTGCCATGGTCGCAACTCGATGCGCTGGTGCCGGATCTGCACGACCGCTACTGGCAGCTGACGCTCGGCTTTCTCAAGATCGCACGTGAATGGTGGCCGGCCGAATTGCTGAGCCGCGATCGTATCGAACCCGCCGTACGACGCGATCGGCTGATCGATGCGGAAGCCGCGCGATTGAAAGCCCATACAGGTGGACCGATCATCGCCGCCGGCTCCACCGGTTCGATGCCGACCACCGCGAAATTTCTTCATGCGGTCGCGCAACTCACCCAAGGCGCCGTGGTGCTGCCCGGCCTCGATACCGATCTCGATGAAGCCTCATGGGATCTGATCGGCGGCCACAAGGATGTGCTGGGCTTCGTCGAAGCCTCTGCATCAAACCATCCGCAATACGCCCTGCACGCACTGCTGGAACGCTTCGAGATCAAGCGCAGCGATGTGACCATCCTCGGCACGCCATCGCCGCATGGCCGCGAATTGCTGGCTTCGGAGGCGATGCGGCCCTCGAACGCGACAGCGCAGTGGCACAAGCGGCTTGCCGAGCCCGCGGTCGAAGCGAAAATCGCGGCTGCGATGACGAATCTCTCCGTCATCGCCGCCGCCAATCCGGAAATGGAAGCGCTCGCGATCGCCATCGCGATGCGCGAGGCGCATGAGCAGAAAAAATCTGCCGCGCTGGTGACACCCGACCGTGCATTGGCGCGGCGCGTGATGGCCGCGCTGGGACGATGGAATCTGCTGTTCGACGATTCCGGCGGTGACGCGCTGACCGAAACATCCGCCGGCATTTTTGCGCGGCTTGTCGCTGAAGCTGTCGCCGAACAGCTGGAGCCGGCGACGCTGCTCGCTTTGCTGAAACATCCGCTGTTCCGCCTCGGCGCACCCGCCCATGGATGGAAAGACGCCATCGAAACGCTGGAGCTGGCACTGCTGCGCGGCACGCGGCCGGCGCCGGGCACCAAGGGGCTTAAGCAGGATTTCGCGCGGTTTCGCGAGGAGCTCGGCAAGCTGCATGGCGAGGGATCGTCCATGCTCCACAAGGCCGAGCCGCGCGCCAGGCTGAGCGGCGACAGACTCGATCGCGCCGATGATCTGATCTCGGAATTGCAAAGAGCGCTCGCGCCGCTGGAGAGCATTCATCCGCACCGGCCGAGCGATTTTGCGCCCGTCGCGCAACAGCATCGGAAGGCCATCGAGCTGCTGTCCACGGACGACAAAGGCGGCGCGATTGCGCTGGCCGGACGCCATGGCGGCAATGCGCTTGCAAATGCGTTTGACGATCTGCTCGTGATGCAGACGCCGGAGGACGGCAGCGAGGATCGCCTTGTTCTTTCCGGCCTGGTGCTGCAGCTGCGCGACTATCCCGAACTCTTCCAGACGGCCTTCGCCGACCGCATCGTGCGGCGGCCGGAAGTGGCCGATGCAAAGCTCCGCATCTACGGCACGCTGGAAGCGCGTCTGACACAATCGGATCGCGTCATTCTCGGCGGCCTCGTCGAAGGCATCTGGCCGCCCTCGCCGCGGATCGATCCGTGGCTGAGCCGACCGATGCGCAATCAGCTCGGCCTCGATCTGCCTGAGCGCCGCATCGGCCTCACCGCGCATGACTTCGTGCAGCTGCTCGGCCATGACGAGGTGATCCTCAGCCATGCCGCAAAGGTCGGCGGCGCGCCGGCAGTGGCCTCGCGATTCCTGCATCGCATGGAGGCGGTGGCCGGCGAGGCGCGCTGGAAGGCGGCGATCAAGGCCGGCGAAAACTATGTGCGCTATGCGGAGACGCTGGACCAGCCGGAGGGCGGCGTCGTGCCGGTTCCGCAGCCGGAGCCAAAGCCGCCGCGCGCATCGCGGCCGTTGCGCCTCTCCGTCACCGCTATCGAAACGTGGCTGCGCGATCCCTATTCGATCTACGCCAAATTCATTCTCGGCCTGTCGCCGCTCGACCCCGTGGACATGCCGCTCTCTGCCGCCGATCGCGGCTCGGCGATCCACAATGCCATCGGCGATTTCACGAAGGATTTCAGCAAGGCACTGCCGGATGATCCCGCTGCCGCGCTCCGACAGATCGGCAAGGTGCATTTCGATCCGCTGATGAATCGCCCGGAAGCGCAGGCACTGTGGTGGCCGCGCTTCCTGCGTATCGCGTCATGGTTCGCCAATTGGGAAATCGAGCGCCGCATCAATGTCGCCAGCATCGACGCCGAGACGGATGGCCAGATCGACATCCCGCTCGATCACGGCCGCATCTTCCGTCTCACCGCACGTGCCGACCGCATCGAGCATCGCAGTGATCGAACCTTTGCGCTGCTCGACTACAAGACTGGCAATCCACCCACGGGCAAGCAGGTCCGGCTCGGTCTGTCGCCGCAGCTGACGCTGGAAGCGGCGATCCTTCGCGAAGGCGGTTTCCGCGGCATCGCCGCAGGATCATCGGTGAGCGAGCTCACTTATGTTCGGCTCAGCGGCAACAATCCGCCCGGCGAGGAACGGCCGATCGAATTGCGCGTGGAGCGCAAGGACGAGCCGCAGCATCCCGACGATGCCGCCATCGAGGCGCGCGCCAAACTCGAAGCGCTGATCCGCAAATTCGAGGACGAGGCGACCGGCTATACATCGCTCGCGCTCTCCATGTGGACCAACCGCTACGGCGCCTATGACGATCTCGCCCGTATCAAGGAATGGTCTGCCAATGGCGGCGCCGGAGGCGAGTCATGAGCGGACCGCGCAACATTCCCGACGCCGCGACGGCGAAGCAGAAGCTCGCCTCGGACCCGAACGCATCGGTCTTCGTCTCGGCCAATGCCGGCTCGGGCAAGACCTATGTGCTGGTCAATCGCGTCATTCGCCTGCTGCTCAATGACGTGCCGCCGGAGAAGATCCTTTGCGTCACCTTCACCAAGGCGGCCGCAGCGAATATGGCCGAACGTGTCTTCACCCGGCTTGGCCACTGGGTGACGCTGGATGATGTTGCGCTCGATGCGGAGATCAAGCAGGCCGGCGTGGCCAATCCGGATCGCCGCCTGCGCGCGCGTGCCCGCGAACTCTTCGCCAGCGCTTTGGAGACGCCGGGCGGCCTGAAGGTGCAGACCATCCACGCGCTGTGCACGCGATTGCTGCAGCAGTTTCCGTTCGAGGCCAACGTCCCTGCCCGTTTCAGCGTGCTGGACGACCGCGACCAGAACGAGATGATGGAGCGCGCGTCACTCAAAGTGCTGCTTGCGGCCGCATCTGCCCCCGCAAGCGCCGAGGGCCGCGCGCTGACCATTGCGATGACGTCCGCAGCCGATGTCACCTTCCGCGACGTCGTGCGCGAGGCGAGCCTGAGCCGCGATCAGTTCCTGGCCTGGATCGCGCGTGCGGGCTCCACCGAAACGGCCATGGCGCAACTTTGCGCGACGCTGGGCGTCTCGCCGACCGACACGCGGGAAGCGATCGAGCTGGAGATCGTCGATGGCCCGCATCTGCCGCGCAGGGAATGGACCGCGACCGCAGAGACTCTCGCGACCGGCAGCAAGACCGATGGCGATCAGGCCACGCGGCTGCGTGATGCGCTCGTGCTCTCGGGCACAGAACAGGTCGAAAAATATCTCGAACTGTTCCTGACCAAGGAGCAATCGTTGCGCAAATCGCTGGCGACCAAGAAGATCAGCGACAACCATCCCGGCCTCATCGCCACGCTTCAGCGCGAGGGCGATCGCATCATCGATCTGCTGAATCGCCGCCGCGGCGTGGCCATGCGCGAGCGCACGGAATCGCTGCTGGTGATCGCCAGCCAGGTGGCGGAGAATTATCGCCGCGAAAAGATCGAGCGCGGGCTGCTCGATTATGACGACCTGATAGACCAGACACTGGCGCTGCTGGAAAGTGGCGCGGCCGGCTGGGTGCACTTCAAGCTCGATCGCGGCATCGATCACGTACTGATCGACGAGGCGCAGGACACCAGCCCGCGGCAATGGGATATCCTTACGCATCTGATCGCGGAATTCACCGCCGGCGAAGGCGCACGCGATGGCGTGAAGCGCACGATCTTTGCGGTGGGCGACGAGAAGCAATCGATCTTCTCGTTCCAGGGCGCAGCACCACGCGAATTCGACGAGCGGCGACGCGCATTGCAGGCACGCTTCACCAAGGCAGGGATGAAATTCGATCCGGTTGCCTTCACCTATTCGTTCCGCACCGGTGCTGCGATCCTGCAATCGGTGGATCATGTGTTTCGCGATGAAGCGATCTATCGCAGCATTCACAATGAGAGTGCCTATCCGCAGCACGAATCGCTGGAGGATGCCGGGCCGAGCCTGATCGACCTGTGGGAGCTGGAGCAGCCCGACGAGCGCCCGAGCATCGAAGGCTGGGACGCGCCCTTCGACAAGCGCTCCGAGACCAGCCCGGAAGTGAAGCTAGCGCGGCGGGTGCAGGCCGAGATCAAGGCGCTGATCGCCGACAAGACCGAGACCGGACCGCTCGGCAAGCGGCGGCGGCTTCGCTATGGCGACATGCTCATCCTGGTGCGGCGGCGCGGCTCGGCGTTCAACGCGATCATCCAGGCGCTGAAACATGCCGGCATTCCCGTGGCCGGCGCCGACCGGTTGAAGCTGACCGAGCATATCGCGATCATCGACCTGATGAATCTCGCAGATGCGCTGCTGCTGCCACAGGACGACCTGGCGCTGGCGACCGTGCTGAAGAGCCCGCTATTCGGGCTGGATGACGATGATCTCTACAGGATCGCGTGGGAGCGCAATGGATCGCTGCGCGATTCGCTCGGCCAGAAGGCCGCGGGCGATGCGAAGCTGAACACGGCGCTGACGCGGCTGATCGTCTGCGAAAAGCGCTTTGCCAGCGAGACGCCGTTTGCCTTCTATGCGTGGCTGCTCGGCGGCGATGGCGGGCGCGCGCGCATTTTGAAGCGCCTCGGCTTCGAGGCCAATGATGCGCTCGACGAATTCCTCGAACTCGCACTCGGTTATGAGCGCAAGGCGCCGGCATCACTGCAGGGCTTTGTTGCGTGGCTTCGCGCGGCCGACACCGAAGTGAAGCGCGATATGGAGATCACGCGCGACGAAGTGCGGGTGATGACCGTGCATGGTGCCAAGGGCCTCGAGGCGCCCGTGGTGTTCATGATCGACACCACGTCGTCGCCGTCGGATTCGCAGCGGATGAACCTGATCCATGTGCCGCAGGGCAATGCGGCGCCGGGGCCATCCGGCGTGGTGGTCTGGGCCGGCAAGAAGAGCGACGATCCGGAAGCCGTCGCACTCGCCCGCGCGGCCATGATCCAGGATACCGAGGACGAATATCGGCGACTGCTTTATGTGGCGATGACGCGGGCGGCGGACCGGCTGATCGTCGGCGGCTGCATGCCCGGCAACCGCAACGCGGTGCGCGAGCACTCCTGGTATGACCTGATCCAGAAGGGGCTGGAGAATTCCGGACTGCATATGCAGCAGGTGCCGCCGCCGAATGGCACGGTGAAGCGCTACACCAAGCCGGGCGAGCCTGTGCCGGCGCTGAGCGCCGCCGCAACGGCCGCCGCTGCTGCGCCGATCGAATTGCCATCCTGGCTGCAGGGCAAAGTGGGCGACCAGCCGCGACGCGAGAGCCTGCTGCGACCTTCGGATGCCGAGGAAGACGACCGCTTCACCGCTTTGCCGGGCGAAGCCGAGGGGCAGCGCAAGATGGCGATGCAGCGCGGCACGCTCGTGCATCGGCTACTGCAATCGCTGCCGGATGTCGCCGCCGACAAGCGCCGCGACACGGCGATGGGTTTCCTAAACCGCAAGGCGGCGCAGAAGGACGGCTGGACCGACATCGAGCGCGGCACGCTGGCCAAACAAGTGCTGACCCTGCTGGCCGAACCCGGGTTGGCGGCGCTGTTCGCGCCGGGCAGCCGGGCCGAAGTCGCGGTGGCCGGGCGGCTGAGCCGGCTGGATGGCTCGACCTTCCTGGTTTCCGGCCAGATCGATCGCCTGGTGGTGACGCCCACCGAGATCCGGATCGTCGACTACAAGACCAACCACAACCCGCCGCGCAAGCTGGTGGCCGCGCCAAAGGCCTATATCCGGCAGCTCGCCCTCTATCGCGGGGTATTGGCGAAACTGTATCCGGACCGGCCGGTGCGCGCCGCGCTGCTCTGGACGGAAACCATTGAGATGATGGAGATTTCCAGCGCCGCGCTGGACGCGGAGCTGGCTGCCATCATCGCTGCGTGAGCATGCCTTGACCCGGCAAGGGGGCGTTCATAGGTTGGATGCATCATTCTGGCGCGCGATTCTGATCGGCGCCTTTTACTGGACAGGACGAGGATTAAGACCATGGCCGTTGGCAAGGTGACAGACGCCGATTTCGAAGCGGAAGTGCTCAAGGCGACCGGCCCGGTCGTGATCGATTTCTGGGCCGAATGGTGCGGCCCCTGCCGCATGATCGCGCCGGCGCTGGACGAGATCTCCGCCGCCATGGGCGAGAAGGTCACGATCCTGAAGCTGAATGTGGACGAGAACCCGAAGACCGCGTCGAAATACGGCGTGATGTCGATCCCGACGCTGATGATCTTCAAAGGCGGCGAAATGGCCTCCCGCCAGGTCGGCGCCGCGCCGAAGGCAAAGCTGCAGCAGTGGATTTCGTCGGCGGTGTAAGCTGCGGCGGATGTGAGATTGAAGGACGGCCGGTGACGATGTCGCCGGCCGTTTTTGTTTGCTTGCTTCACCTCTCCCCGCCGGGGAG
>CALRZK010000015.1:0-13062 GCA_943372615.1 Bradyrhizobium ivorense
AACATTGGGTCCATGGCGATTGCTCTCGGCTTGCCTCGCCGTTATTTTCGACGAGTGTGACCCAGTTGTGACCCAGCCAGATCGTGTGACCCAGCATGCCAACGACAATCACTGCCGCAGTTCTCAAGGCTGCATTCCGCGATCACCGGGATGGCGATCGCAAGGATATTGGTGACAGCAAGGTCACCGGCCTGGAGCTACGCGTCAAACCCCAGTCGGTCAGATGGTCCGTTCGCTGTCGCCTCGCCGGGCGGCAGATTCGCTACGATCTCGGTCCCGCGGTGGAGGGTGACGAGGATCTGGAAGGGGTCTCTCTACGGACGGCCCGAGAGCGCGCGATGCGTGTGGTCGAGATGGCCCGAAAGGGACACGATCCCCAATCCTTTGTGCGGGCCCTTGCCACAGGCTTGACGCCGGCAGCGCAGGAGAAAGCCGACCGTGAGAAGCCTAAAAAGTCGTGGACTTGGGCCGAAGCGAAAGTGAAATTCCTCGCCGAGGTTCAGCGGACCAATCGCGAGGATACGCTTCGCGACTATCGGGGCAAATTGCAGCCGGCCGAGTTGAAACGATTTGACGACCGGATGGTCGCAACCATCACGCGAAATGAAATGGCCGAGGCCATCAAGGCTATCCACGATCGTGGAAAGGAGACGATGGCTGCGGGTGTCGCCCGCGTCGTCAAAAGGCTGTTCGCCTGGCTGGCTGAGCCAGCGCAGCAGAATCAGAGCAACGTCGCCGACGATGCCATGGTCAGATTGAAGGCGCCCGCTGCAACGCTGAATGAGGTAGGCAAACCGGCAAAGAGAGGCTCCGCCCCTGACGAGGAAGACGATAGTGGTGACGCTCCGCCAGAGATCGAGATCGGCCGCGCCCTTGCCATCGCGAGACTAGGTTACTTGCCTGAAAGGATCGGTCTTGGAATCCAGCTTCTCATCGGCACGGCGCAACGTCGGCGTACGATAACCGGCGCACACGACGAGAAATTTAGGTCGATGCCGATGTCCAAATCCGAGCACGCTTGGATGATCCCCCCTTACTTTAGGAAAAGCGGAACCAAGCGCGGCCGCAGATCGCATCTCGTACCAGTCGTCGGATTCGCGGCCGACGCCGTGACGCGTCTTGAACAACTGGTCAAGATTGATGGCGGTGACGGCTGGCTCTTCCCTGTTGGCAAGACTGCGCGAGCCGATCGACCGCATGCAGCATCCGATCTCTTCAACGACTACTTCGATGCTATGCCTGGCGTAACCTGGACGCCCCACGGCGTGCGGTACGCATTCGCAACCTACGGCGAGCGCGACCTTGGCTTTGCCAAATCGGAAGCAAAGTTGATTTTGGACCACATGGAAGGCACCGAAATGAAAGATGTGACCGGCGCCTTCTATTCCAGCGACCCTGCCGTCGCCCGGAAACGCACAATGATGAGGGCGTGGATAGATTGGTGCGAGAGATGGGCAGCCCAAGCGCTTGCTGAAGACCCGAGCCTACAGGACCGCGACCGCATGATGACCACGTTGTTCGTGGCGCGTTACGGCAAAAACCAACTCGAACGTCGCATCGCTTTTCGCGAGCGTAGAGGTTGGCCGCTTTGGGGCCTCGGTCAGAGTATGCCTATGGCCAACGAGCTCCCATCCGGAATAAATTCTTGTATTTGCGATTAGGAAGCTTGTCACCTCTGTTATTCATTTTAGGAGGTCACAAAGCGTCACCCGATCGGACGATTTCATCACTGTTCGCGCAGATGAGAAAGGACTCGATGAGGTGCTCGGTACCGCCATTACAACAGACATTGTGAACGTTTTCCTCGCAAAGCCTGGCCCCCATCTCCGACATGCCCTGTCTCACGGCTTGTTACACGATGGTGACCCATATGGGCACGACGCCATCTACGGCTGCTGGTTGACTTTCCGCCTCTGTCTTATTCCGCTGTTTCCATATCGTGACCAGCTAACTCTGCCGTTCGACGAACCAGCGCCTTCCCGTTCGGCTTGAATGACGCTTGGGCAAGATACGTCTGCGCTTCACAACGCAAAGAAAAAGACCGTTTTTATTACTTTGAATCGACAGGCTACGACCTTCAAAGAAACGCATGCTCAAGCAAATCCTGAAATTTGAAAGAAATCTCTGGATCAGAATTTTGGACGGCGAGATCCATTCCAAACTCGCTAGATTCTACATGGCTATTTCTCGTCGTCGAAGAAATTTGTTCACAGATCCATCGGGTTGTAGGTGCTTGTCGCCCAAAGATTGAGCTTCCGTTGAGCGCGTGCAGCATCAGGACGACTTCGCGCTTACTGAGCCCAAGCTATTGATTTGCAAAATGAGTCAGTTTTGACTTCCCAAATAGTTGGTGTTGCGTTTGTGACTTTTCGATACGGCCAAGCCGTCGCGACTCCGTCTGCCCGATAGTCAAGCTCTCTCACACGAGTAACCCGAAGTCGCGGAAAGTTCAGGCTTTCGTCTCTGTTCCTCGTTCAAGCTGCTTGCCAATTTGGCTGTGCCGAAACGCATCAGAACTGCCGGTTCAATTTTCTTAGCTACGGCGCGTCGTAATTACGACGCTCGGTCGTTGTAAGCGTTTGCCGCTGAGCAACTGACAGTTCTCCTGCTCCTATAACGTGTACCGGGTTTTCTAAATCCTGACGACGTTTCGTATCTGCCCGCTTTTCGGAAGCTCCCTTTTTCTCTTCGTCTGAATTTCCACTATCTCCACCGCCATAACCGAGCACTTCGACGATAATCACCGACGGCCGTTCGTTGGCAGTTTGCGCCGGAGCCGCTGTCTGCTGCGCCGCCGCCGTGGCATTCGACGTGGTGAGTGCTGCGCTGATGCTCGGCGCCTGCACTACCGGGATGCCGGTCACCGTGCCCTGGCCTGAAATATTCGCGGCGTTGACGATCTGCAGCGCCGAGATATTCAGGTTGCCCGAGAAGCGGATGCCCGCTTCGCCAGCGTCGATGGTGCCCAGTGGCGCATGCAGGTCGATATCGCCAGCCTCGATCTCCGGGATCGGTTGTAATGTCGCGATGCCGGCGCCGGTCGCGGGCGCCTGCGGCGACAGCGTGACATTGCCGTATTCGTCATAGAGCCGGCGCGGCGCCGTATAGACGATCGTGGTTTTCGCACCGCGGCCGGCATTGATGTCGCCGGTCGCCGACCATGCTAGGATATTGCCCCCGAAAGTCGTCATAATACGCGACAGGCCGAGTAGCAGGCTGCCTTGCGAATAGAGCTGGATGTCGCCCTGCCCTTGGGTCACGAGGCCTGCATTGCCACCCGGCACTAGTCCTTCGACACCGATCACGATCTGTCCGGCCGGTGCCATCATCTGAATGCTGCCGCCGAACAAGGTGCGGACCGAACTGTCCCGAATCTTGACGACCGGCTGTCCGGTCAACGGATCCGTTTCAGAATACTGCCCACTGAACAGGGTGATGTCGCCGCTACGCGCGATCGCATTGCCGGCCGTGTCGCGATCCGGAAACAGCGCCGCAATGGCTTCGCGGCCACGCAGATAAGAGCGGAAACGCGGGCTGCTGGCGTCGTTATATTCGCGGCCGCCTGCGGTCAGTTCAGCGAAGTAGACTGTACGCAGGAAGATCGCCTGCTGCTCCACCGGAAGCGCGGCGAAGAAGGCCCGCGCCTCTTCGGTCGTACCAGTGAAGCCGTAACGCGACGTCAGCCAGACCGCAAGTTCCTGTTCATAGGTTTTCGCGACCTTGCCCGGCTGATCGACGAGCGGGATGCCCGCCGTCGCGAGATTGGCGGGATCGAGATAGCGCTGTGCGAGGCTCGCATAGTCTGGCCCGTTCGGCCCGGCGCCCGCAAGCATCGAGATCGACGCGCCAGGACGCAGGTCGCCCGCTGCGATGCCGCCCAACGAGACGATCGAACCCAGATCTTCCTGAAACACATTGCGGCCGGCGGTCACGTCAAGCAGGCCCGGGCCGCCGATCCGGATATTGGTATGGATGATGTCGCGCCCGGCGACGACACGCGAAACGTCGGTGACGTCATTGTTGAACAGGAAGGCCGAGACACCGGAGATGTCGCGACCGGCCAAGATCCAGACCGGCTTGGCCGCGGCATATTCGGTGACGCGATCGGGGCTGAACGGATATTCCCGGATCTCGCCACCGGAGAATCCGACCACATCGCCCTTCGCGGCATAGATACGCGCGACGTTCTGACGGCCCGCATGCACATTGCCGGTAATCGTATCGAAGCCGAAACCGAAAATGGCGTTATTGCCGTAGTCTCTAAAAGCGTTGGAGATCCATCCGTCCTCCCAGTCGATATTCCAGTCATTGATCAGGACCACCGGTCGCAACGGCGAGGTGAGCAGAGAGGGATCGGCGCCGGAGATATTGATCGGATAGCCGTTCGAATAGATCGAGCCGGCGGCGAGCATTTCGAGCTGTCCGAGCGGCGATGGGCGCAGCGTCGTCGTATCGACCGTGCCGCGGCGCAGCGTATAGATGCTACCGTCCAGCGCAGAGACTCTCAGGATGGGCGGTAGATAGCCATCGCCTCCCGACCCATCCGAGCGCCACAGAGGCAGCGGAGAGACATTGCCACCGGCGGCCATCAACGTCACGGCCGTGCTGTCCTGCCAGAGCGAGAACGAGGTCATGGCGCCGCCCGCATAGTTCACGCCCTGCCACGTGAAGGGAGACGTATTTGCCCTTTGCGGCAGACGAGCGGGATCGGCGATGCCGCCGAGGACCAGATCTCGGCGTGACGCGAACTGTGTGTTGGCATCGCCTGGGCGAATGACCACGCCACCATTTGCGATACCGATCGTGGCTTCAAAATTGTCCGGCGTGCGTGCGTCACGCGCGTTCTTGGCACCATAGACCAGATCGATCCGCCCGATCGATCCCGCGGACAGATCAATCATGCCGCGTAGATTGGTCAAGGTGCCGTTGAGATAGTCCTGCACACCGACGCTATTCCCAAGGCCATTCGAAGCAGGGCCGGAGAATCCGCCCGTGAAACCGATATCGCCGAGCGTCGTCTGGTTGCGTGGATCGCGCCCTGCTTCGAGCGGATTGAGCGCGCCGCCGATCCGGACGGTCAGATCACCACCGCCGGTCAGAACCAGGCTGCCATCAGGCAACACACGCCCGGTGCCAGCCACCGCGAGATTGAGCGCTTGTGTCCCGATTCTCCCGGTCTTGGCGGCGATGACGCCGGCATCACCATCGACTCGGACATTGACATTGCCACCACCAAGCGTGCCGATTTCGGAGAAGCCGACGAATTGCAGATAGGAATCGCTCTGCTGAGGCGCCGCATAGCTGCCGAAATTGATCCACCATGCAACGCGCAAATCCTGGATGGGGCCACCCTGGCGCCAGAGCCAGTTATCGAGCGTATTGCTGGCGGTTGATGTCGAACCGAACCATTGCAGCGTGGAACTGCTGAGATTGCCGCGCACATCGAGCAGCAGGTTGCCGCCCTGCTCCGGATACCAGGCATTGTAGTTGCTGCCGGTAACGAGGGTCTCATAATCCGGATTGCCGACCACGGTCTTCGGATCGTCCCAGCCCACATAGGCGCCACGGCGAATATTGTAGGGATCGCTGCCATTGCCGTCGAGAATGCTCGCTGACGGCGTTCCCGCAGTGTAGATGCCGAATGAGGACGCTTGAACAAAATCGCCGCCGGCGAGCAGATCAAGGTCCGCGGCACCGGTACGGATAACGCTAAGGATCGGCACATCGGCCACAGTTGGATTGGCCAGAAAGTGCGTATCCGACAGAACGAGCTTGCCTGACTCACGCAGGTCCCCGGGCTCACGCAATGCCCGCGTATCGGCGGCGCCCAGATCTGCGCCCGCCACGAACCGCATATTCCAGGACTGCGAGCCGGCCGGCAGCATCGCGCCGAGCGCCCAGATGTTGCCTTGCGCGTCACCAGTTGGATCGCGAAGATTGACCTGACTCACTGTCGCCGTTCCACCAGCATTCGCGAATTGCAGGTTTGAACCGCCTGGAATGAAGGCACCCACCGGCAGGGTCACATTCTGCCGCAGGCTGAGCGAGGTCGAACTCAGGAAGATGCCCAACGAGGTGCCGGCCGGGATCGTGACTTCCCCGATCGTCACGGTCTGGATGCCGGTCGCCGTCGAGAGCGTCGGGATGATCGTGCCAGCGGCGAAGCGCGTGCCGGCGGGGAAGACCGTGGTGGTGGCGATCAGCGATCCACGCGCGAAGAGGAGCGTTCCGTCGGCGGCGCGAATGTCGGCGGCGGCGACCGTCTGCTGCGGGAACGTGACGGCAGCGGTAACCGCGAAGTCCATCGGCACGACCACGCCGAGACGCAATCGCGCTCCGGCACGGACCGGCAGGTCGTAATTGAGCGACGCAGCCGAGCCGACCGGAATTGTCGTCGTGGTGCCGCTGGCGGTGCCCCACAAGGTGATGGCGCGCGGCAGGATCAGGTCGGTATTGTTCTGCGCCGTGCCCGATTGCAGCACCCAGCCATTGTCGTCATTGGCACTGCCGTTGCGCACTTCCGGCGGCGGCAAGAAGCCGTCCGTGATGCTGCCGAAGATGTTGAGATTGCCGCCGGCGCGCAGCACCAGCGCGCCCGCGAGGCCAGCACCACGCGGCCCCGACACCGCATCCGGACCGTAGCGATAGCCGGACAGATCGAGATCGCCCTGCACGGTCAGGCTGCCATCCGCCGTCCTGCTAACAACCTCGACGCCCGGCCGCAGCGAATAGGCACCGAGGCCTGCCAGACGCGATGTCAGCGCGCCGTTACCCAAGGCATTGCTCATGAATTGCTGGCTGTCGGCATGGAGGCTGTCGAGGTAAGCCTGCGTAACGATCTGGGTCGGCTTGCCATCGGCCATCGGCTGAGTGCCGTCCGCCGCGTTGTCATAGGTCCAGAAGCCGTAGACGGCCACGGACTTGGCGCCGAAGATCGACGCAGGACCGGTCACATCCATGGCGATATCGTTAGCCGTCGCCGACCCACGACGTGGCGCGTTGAAGGTCACGCTGCCGCGCGCGACATTGTCCGCGGCGCGCACGTCGATGCGGGCACCGCCCTGCACCTGCAATTCGCCGCTCTTGCTCGTCAGCTCGACAATCGCTCGGTTAGGTGCATCGATCGCAAGACCATAGCTATCGACACGCAGCAGCGTGCCATGGGCATCAAGCGACGCCCGCGAGGTCAGCGTCAGTCCGTCGCGTGCGGACAGACGGATGGTTCCAACATTCTCGCCGCTGGCATCGATGCGGCCATCGACGGTGAGCCGGCCGCCATCGACGGAGACAGTCACCTGATTTGCCTTGACCTCGTCACCGATCGCAAGGTTCACGCCCTCGCGTTTGATTGCAAAGTTGCGCGCACCGAACATATTGCCGTCATTGAGGCGCATGTTGAGCGCCGCGAAATCGGCGATCTCCTGCGCCCTGATCTCGATACGTCCCGATTCAAACAGCACGTCGGTGCCGGTGGCCGCGTAGCGCCCGCTGCTACGACCTTCGACGCGACCACCGAGCGAAACCACACCACCGGCTCCGACTGCGCTGACGCTCAGGCTGCCGGCACGATTGTTCTCGGCGGAGAGATCAATGCGAGATCCCGCCTGCTGCAGGATATTTCCCGCCGCGCTAGACATCACGACGTCGCCGCCCCAGCCATAACGGGTCTGATCGAAGAATTGCACCGCACGACCGGCGAGGTCGAGGGTCGCTTGATCGCGCAGCGTGATGTCGCCAGCCGCATTCAGGGTCAGCTTACCGCTCGGCAGCACGATGGCAGTGGCAAGATCGATGCTTGCCGCTTTCAGGGTCAGTTCTGCACCAAGCCCTTCCGGCATCGTCGTGGCACCCGCGCCCTGCGGGCTGGAAACCGACAGCCGCCCACCCGAGGTGATCGACATCAACGACGCGGCGGCCCCGGTGATCACCGGTGTGACGATGTTGAGATTGCCGCCGGCATAGGCATAGCCGGTGCTTGGCGCATAGGCGCCCTGGCTCTGATAGACCGACAACGTCCCCTTGCTGTTGCTGGAGAAGCCGCGCGCGGCGATAAAATTGACGTCCGAGAAGCCCAGCAACAGGCGATCGAGCGTCACCTGATTGTCTGGCCAGCTCCGCTCGGGATAGCCGAGGACAACGTCGTCAGCGAGGATATCGAGACGGCCGGCGCCGGTACCAGCACCGCCGGCAATGACGGCAGCGGGCGGCAAACTGCCGATAGTGGACAGATCCTGCGTCGAGCGGCCAGAGCCGGTGCGGATACCGTTCCAGATCAGGCGCCCGGTGCGGATGCTGGCGACGTCGCTTCCGTCTGCGCTGTAGCCATAGATGGCCGGTGTCGAAAGTACGAGCTGTGCGAGGCTGGACTTGCCGGTAATGGGATCGATCGTATCGAGGCCCACCGTGCCGTAAAAGTTCATCGACTGGCTTGCCGCCAGAGTCAGTGTTTCCAGCTTAGGCGCGCCGATGCCGCGATTGCCGTTAAGCAGCGTGGTGAGAATGTTCTGATCGAGCGTCAACCCGTTCGGCAACAGACCGCGCGCCGCCATGTCGGCCAGCACCGCCCGCTCGCCGACATTGATGCTCGTCATGCCGAGCGTGAGGTTGCGCGTCCCGTAGCTGACATTGTTGCGGAATGCGAGATCAGACATGGTTGCGATGGCAATCGTGCCTTCGGAATAAAGCTGCGTGTCGAGATCGACGCGGCCGGCGCCGATATCCATCGACCCCCCGGTGCCGGTGGCGGCTGTCCGCGATGGCAATACGTCGATCCAGCCATTGGACAGCAGCAGCACGCTGCTCGACAGCGGATCGAAAATATATCCGTTCGAACTGTCAAACGGCACGGCTCCCTTGCCAAGGGTCGACAGGCGGGCACCGCCTTCGACTACAATTCCGCCCGCGCCCCGCGAGAGCAACACGATCTGCGCCGCAGACACATGGGCGCCGCTGCGCACGGCGACCTGTCCGGCCCCTGAGGTGATCTCGAGCCGGATGGCATTGAGCTTGTTCAATTCGGTGTCGCGGATCGACACGCTGCCGGTGGTGGCTATCACGCCGGCGGGAATGATCTCCACCAGGCTGTTGCCGGCACTGGTGCCACTGCCTGCGATGGTGACCATTCCGGAATAGCCGCCCTCGCCCGCGGCCTGCCTGATGACACCATCGAACACGAACGAGGTCTCGACGGACGACCGCGGCCGCAGCGAGAGCGCAAGCGCGCTTGCATCAGCCGCGATCCAGTCGCGCATCGGATTGCCGCGCCGGATCGCATCCGCGATGACGAAATCACTGTAGCTCGTCTCGTTATACTGCGAATGCGCGCGAACCGATGCGCCGGGCGTCAGCACGATCTCGGTGGGCAAGGCATCGGCGAAACCGGTCCCATATACGCCGCGATAGGCCTGCGTGGTGTATGAGCCCTCGCCCCGTTGGACTGCGCCAGCGAAGGCCCTGTTCGACGTCTGGCCGATTTCGACGCGGAATGCGCCGGGCAGCATCGCATATTCCGCCGGCAGCAGCGTATACCACCCGGCCGGAATACCGGGAACGCCCGCGCCGATCCGGATCTGCTGGCCAGCCTCTGCATCCGCTGCTCCAGCGCTCGAACCCTGCTGACGCGACGGGACGATCGCGTAGACCTGACCATCGCTTGAACTGAACTTATAGGCCGGATTGGCGGCAATGAGTGGATAGCGCAGCACATCGACCGAACCGCCACGACCCGACACGAAGCCGGCTCCCGCCAATTCTCCGCCGCCGGCCAGATCGAGCACGGCCCCGCTCTGGATCACAACCTGCTCGCCGCTTAGACGAATGCCGACTGGATCGATCGCACGAGGCGCGATGTCCACGCCATTATAGGAGTAAGACAGCCCGTCCACGGTGCCACCGAACGGCATCACAAGACCCGCACCGCTCGCCGATGTGACGCTGCCCGGCTGCAAAATGATCCGCCACCCCGTTGGGCTCACGGACGACTGATTGTTGGTGGAGGCACTCAGTTCAATCGTGCCGAACGGCGCACGAAGAACACCGCCCTGATAGATCGTGCCGCCGCGCAGCATCAATGAGCCGAAGGCCGAATACGGGACTTCGGGATCGACGCCGTCGTTCCGTCTCACCGTGATCGACCGCGCGGGATCGATCGGTCCACCCGACGGCGTATTGATGACGCCTGCAACAACGGCGGCAGTGGCCTGGGTGACCGGATAAAGCTGGTCAGCAGTGAATATGATATCGCCTGCGGACAACAGACTGGTCGTGTAATTCGTCACGCCGGCCGCAGTATTGTTGCCCTTCAGAAAGCGAATATCGCCATTGCTATGCAGATCGACCGTTGAAAAGCCACGCCGGTCGATGGCTTGCGAAATTCCGTTCGTCGTCGCGGAGGCACGGGCGCCGAACGCGACACGACTGCGGATATCAATGAGATCAGCATCGACGCGAAAAACTGCCGACGTGTTCTGGCCAGAAATGCTCCACGCCCCGGCAAGCGTCGGATAGATGCGATTGGCTGCCTCGACGCCATTGGTGGTGCCGCTCAAGAGAACATAGGGCGCGTCGAGGACCACGCGCGCATTCGCGCTATTGGTGGCGATGATGCCCTGATACAGTCGGATGCTTTGCGCAAGGCTGAGCGTCGTATCGCCGTCAAAGGTGATCAGGTCGCGCGCAAACAGCGAAAGATTGGCAAAGCCACCGGCCTTGATCTGATCGACGGAAATGCGGCCCTGCCCATAGACGAGTTTGGCGTCACGCTCGCCGGGCTGCAATGTGGCTGGCAAACCGCCGGTGCTCGAGGCCGCCGTGATAACGATTTCACGCGGCAAGCGCATCTCGTCCGTCGCTGTCTGATAGACGGTGGTTTCAAGTGCGAGCGACAAAGTGCCGCCAGCGGCACCGCCCCCGCCGGACGCGGCGATGAAGCTGCCGTCGAGGAACAAACCGTTCTTGGACGCAACGGAGATCAGTCCCCCCTGGCTCGCAACCAATTGCGGCGTGCCGCTGGATCGGCTGATGCCGCCATTTGAGTCGAGATCGAGCATCGCGATTGTGCCGGATGCGTTCAGAACTGCGCCGGGACGCACGATCACGAACGTCTCCGCAGCCTTGAGCGCGCCACTGCCGATGGCCAGATCGACGTCCCCGCCGATCAAGATCGAACCGCCAGCCATTACCTTGCCATAGGTTCGCCCCCGCACATCCGTAGCGGTCGCAGCCAGTCCCGACACATCCAGAACGGCATGATCACCGATCCAGGTCGAGTCGGCGCTATAGTTCGACGTTGCTTCGACGGTGAGAGCGAGGATCGGACCGCCCGTGATCGCGATATGCCCGCCCCGCGCCGTCACGATGCCATCGACGGTCACCTGCCCTTTGCCGCTTAGATCGATCGACTGGCCGGGATCGACCGCCAGTCTTGCGCCGTTACCAACCTTCAAGCCGCCGATCGCCGACATGCTCAGGCTGGCGCCGCCGCGCTGGGTCAACAGGCCCTCGCGCGGGTCTTCCTGAAACAGCGGCGGCATCCAGATCGCCATCGCATCGCCGGGAGCCGCACCGGTCGGCATCCTGAGGCCAGCCAGTGTCGGCCTCAGGATCGGCATGGTGACGTCGATCACCGCGCCCGGCGCCACCGACAGACCCGTGCCACTGCTGATCGCATAATGCGAGAAGCCGGTCTGCATCAGATCGGTGCCGATTTCGAGCATCGGCTTGACGGCGACAGGATTGGCAAATTGCGAACCCGTCGGAATAACGGTCCCCGCAGCAACGGTTGCCGGCTTCGGCAATGGCGTGCCGGCTGTGACGGTAAAGGGCCTGATCGGCAAACCATCCGGGAGTTCGCCGGGATTGATCTGATAGCCGACCGTCAAAGTACCACTGCCGATACGCGTGATCGTTCGCCCGGCGGGAACGGTTGCGCTGGATGTACCGCGATAGACGGTGGAGCCGACATAAACGACCATATTGGTGCCAGCCAGACTCCAGCCTTGTGGCCCGACAAGAATGCTCAAACCCGTCGTATTGGTGAACGTGACGCTCTGCGTCAGGCGCTCGCCTGCATCGAGACGAGAGAACACGACGTCCACCGGCGCGACCTGTCCTGTGCCGTACACCACCGCCTGATCGAGGATGAGATCGACCGGCGCCTTCTCGCCCGCTGCCAGCACGCCATTGTTCTGCAGCGAATGACCGCCGATGGACATGGCCTGTCCCGATCCGATGGTGAGCGTTCCACCGCCCATCGCCCCGGCTGCTCTGATCTTGCCGTCAAGCACCAGCTTGCCGGTGTGTGTCGGAATGCCGTTGATCGTGGAATCCGCGAGCAGCGTCACGTTGCCGCCCTTGCCGCCGGTGAACTGGCCACCGCGCGCAACACGCGCTCCGGACGCCACATCGATAACGGTTCCGGCAGTGATCGTGACATCTCCCGACGACTCGAGCGTGACTGAACCACCATTGACGAATGCCTCGTCACCGCGATCCACAGCACCACCCGAATTGTTCACCCACAGGCCACGCAAATCCAATGTGGCGCCCTGGCCGAGCGTGATGCCCGATGCCTGGTCGTTGACGAACGTCGTCTCCGTAACGAGCCGATTGTCCGACTGGAAGTGATTTGTGGCAATGACAGCGCCCGAGCGCGCCGTGACATCGGCATTGATCTTGACGTCGGAGGCCACCAGCTTGATGGTGCCGCCGCTGGCGACCGCGAGCGGTGCATCGATCGTTATCGCGTCCTGCGTCGCGAGGTCGATCACACCCAGCCGCAGACGATTGAGGTGGCCCGCATCGAGCCACACCGTGCCACTGCGGTCCGCGATATCGCCGTCAAGGCTGAGCCCCATGGTGATATCGGCAACGGTGCCGATCCGCACATCGGACATATAGGCACCGGTACGGCCGAAGCCATCATATTGACCAAGCGCAAGCCCTCCCGCCTGGGCGACCGAGTTCTGCCCCGACTTGTAGCCATCCAGAATGTCCGACCGGCGCGCTTCAATCTGCCGCTTGCCCTGGATGAGATCGGCAATGATATCGGCCTCCAGAACCGCC
>CALRZK010000016.1:0-12887 GCA_943372615.1 Bradyrhizobium ivorense
CGTCTGGTCCGAGTCGCTGCGATAGGTGCGGCCCGGACAGATCACGCGGATGGGCGGCTTCTGGCTCAGCATCGTGCGCACCTGCACCGGTGACGTATGCGTACGTAGCAGCAGACGCGAACCGTCTTCCTTCGGATTGAAGTAGAAGGTGTCGTGCATCTCGCGGGCCGGATGCCCTTCCGGGAAATTCAGCTTGGTGAAGTTGTAGTCGTCGGTCTCGATATCCGGACCTTCGGCGACGGCAAAGCCCATGTCGGCGAAGATCGTGGTCAGCTCGTCCCAGGTCTGGCTGAGCGGATGGATACGGCCGAGTTCCGCCGGATTCTCGCGCAGCGGCAGCGTGACGTCGATGGTCTCGGACGCGAGGCGCGCATCAAGTGCTGCGCTCTTCAGCACGTCGCGGCGCGCGGTCAGCGCCTGCGAGACGGCATCCTTGGCGAGATTGATCGCGGCGCCTTCGGTCTTGCGCTCCTCCGGCGTCATCTTGCCGAGGGTCGCAAGCAGCGCGGAGATGGAGCCCTTCTTGCCGAGTGCTGCGACGCGCACGGCTTCCAGCGCGGCTTCATCGCTCGCGCCGGCGATATCGGCCAGAATCTGTTGTTGGAGCGTCGTCAGGTCGGACATCGGCAACCTCGATTGAAGAGGCGGGCGCCTCTTGCTGTCGTCGTCCCCGAAGGAGCTCGGGTGCGCCGTTCTACAGCACGGTTTTGCAGGGATTTAAGACGCCAATGGCCGGAACAGGGGCGCTTGAAGCGCCTCTGCCCGGCCATGACAATGTCGATAGATCCGCGGGAAGCGGAGAGGTTTAGGCTGCGAGAGCAGCCTTGGCCTTCTCAGCGATCGCGTTGAACGCCGCCGGTTCGTTGATCGCGAGATCAGACAGAACCTTGCGGTCGACAGTGATGCCGGACTTGGCAAGACCGTTGATAAACACGCTGTAGGTCATGCCGAGCGGACGGACGGCAGCGTTGAGACGCTGGATCCAGAGGGCGCGGAACGTACGCTTCTTGCGCTTGCGATCGCGGAACGCATATTGGCCGGCCTTGTCGACGGCGGCCTTGGCGGCGCGGATGGTGTTCTTGCGACGACCGCGGAAACCCTTGGCGGCCTTGTAGACTTTCTTGTGCTTGGCATGAGCCGTCACACCGCGTTTAACGCGAGCCATGACTGATCTCCTTCATCTGAAATAACAAAAGGGGTGAATGCACCGCGCGCTTGGCGCAGTGGCAGGGGATCAGGCGTTTGGCAGGAAGTACTGCTTGATATTGTCGCCATCGGTCTTGAACAGCACGCGGGTACCGCGGAGCTGACGAATCTGCTTCTTCGTCCGCTTGATCATACCGTGGCGCTTACCGGCATGGGCCGACACAACTTTGCCGGTGCCGGTGACTTTGAAGCGCTTTTTAGCGCCCGACTTGGTCTTCAACTTGGGCATTTTGCTCTCCTCTAGCCACGCAGAAAACGCCCCGGAGGGCGCTGCATCGGCCGAAAATGCTCGTTAGAGCGTTGATTGTGCTCAGCTAATTTCCGAAATGAAATGAAGCCTGCACGGTCGTCGCCACGGCAGCCCTTAATCAGCCGGTCGACGAAGCCGGGCTTATGGCAGAGATGCGATAGCTTGGCAACGTTTAAGGCGTCGCAACTTTTAGCCGAAAAGATGGTTCTGGTCTGGCCGACTCGGCTATGCATGCCTATCTGCTGCGAAGCATCCGATCATTGAAAGGACACCAAGAATGGTCCGCAATCGACGCACCGCCGCCCGCGCGGTCGCCATCCAGCAAGAATCCGCCGCGCAAGCCGCTGCCGGCTGGCTGTTCGTGGCCGCTGGCCTTGCCGCGGTGACAGCGCTCGCTGGGGCGCTCTCTTTCATTCTCGGCTAAGCCCCCGGCTCGGCCTTCCCACATCGCCAAAAGATAAGGCCCGCCAAATTGACGGGCCGAAATCTTCGATCGGTCTGATCGCGTTTAGCGCGGAGCCAGAACCATCACCACCTGGCGGCCTTCGAACTTCGCGTCCTGCTCCACCTTGGCGAATTCGGCGACATCAGCCTTCACCTTGTCGAGCAGCTTGGTGCCGATCTCCTGGTGGGCCATTTCGCGGCCACGATAGCGCAAGGTGATCTTGACCTTGTCGCCTTCTTCGAAGAATCGCTGCATCGCCTTCATCTTCACGCCGTAGTCGTGATCGTCGATCATCGGGCGGAGCTTGATCTCCTTGATTTCGACGGTCTTCTGACGCTTGCGCGCTTCGGCGGCCTTCTTCTGCGCCGAATACTTGAACTTGCCGTAGTCCATGATCTTGCAGACCGGCGGCGCGACGTTCGGCGAAATCTCGACGAGGTCCATGCCAGCTTCGGCAGCCATCTTGATCGCTAGCATCGTCTCAACGGTACCATGATTGGTACCCTCATGATCGATCAGCTGGATCTGAGCATTACGGATTTCATCGTTGGTGCGCGGCCCATCTTTGGCTGCAGTGGGCGGGGCTCTGTTCGGACGGCGAATGGGATATTCTCCAAGGTTGTGATGGAAGGCGGCATTTTGTCGGAATAAGGCGTTTTGAGCAAGCAAACTCACGTAACGCGGTGCCAGATCACCAAGGCACGAGGCATTTACGCCACGCCGACCCGACAGATACGTCCGCCAACCGGACGCAGCCCACATAGAGCGCCGCGGCCTGTTCCGCAAGCGCCAGTTCCATTCGGAAACGCCGCACCGGCGTTGACGTTCCAGCTTCGCTCCAGCAAAGAGCGCGGCAGTTCCAGCAGGATGGAGATCGTCCGATGAGCACGGCGATGGCGCCCGATCCCAGTTTCATCACCATCGGCGACGGTGCGGCCAGCCGGCAGATCGCCATGCGCGTCCGCGAAGGCGCGGCGCCGGGCGTGTTCTGGATGAGCGGCTTCAAGTCCGACATGCAGGGCGGAAAAGCCGTGGCGCTGGACGAATGGGCTGCGCAGCACGGCCGCGCCTGCGTGCGGTTCGATTATTCCGGTCATGGCGAATCCAGCGGTAACTTCGCTGACGGCACCATCGGGGAATGGCTCGAGGACGGTCTCGCAGCCTTCGATGCTGCCTGTCAGGGTCCGCAGATCGTG
The DNA here is from genome assembly GCA_943372615.1 of Bradyrhizobium ivorense. Classification (GTDB taxonomy): domain Bacteria; phylum Pseudomonadota; class Alphaproteobacteria; order Rhizobiales; family Xanthobacteraceae; genus Tardiphaga; species Tardiphaga ivorense_A. Next base: position 3,098 of record CALRZK010000016.1, read on the forward strand.
GTCGGCTCCTCCATGGGCGGCTGGATGGCGCTGCTTCTGGCGCGCGCGATCGCCAAGCGCGGCAAGGCTGGCCGTGCCTCATTGCGGGCGCTGGTGCTGATCGCGCCGGCGCCGGATTTTACCGAGGAGCTGATGTGGAAGCAGTTTTCGCCGGAGATCCGTGCGGAGATCGAGACGACGGGCCAGTGGCTGCGGCCGTCCGAATATGGCGAGCCCTATCCGATTACAAAGCGGCTGATCGAGGAAGGTCGCAATCATCTCCTGCTCGGCGGCTCCATCGATGTCGGCTGTCCCGTCCGCATGCTGCAAGGCCGGCAGGATCCCGATGTGCCGTGGCAGCACGCGTTCCGTCTGGCCGAGCGGCTGCCGAGCGAGGATGTGGTGCTGACCATGATCCAGGACGGTGATCATCGCCTGTCGCGGCCGCAGGATATCGGGCGGCTGCTGGCGACGGTGGCGGAGTTCTGAGGCGGTTGTAGCCCGGGTGAAGCGAAGCGTAACCCGGGGACCGGCGTTTCAACTGGCTCTGCTGTCCCCGGATTGCGCTTCGCTCCATCCGGGCTACAAAATCCCAACAACAAACTTGGGAGAAACATCATGGATGCAACCGCCCTGCTGCGGACATTCTGCACATCCGTCGAGACGCGTGACGGCAAGACTTTTGCCGATCTGTTTACCGAAGACGGTATCTATCACGACGTCTTCTACGGCGCCTTCGCAGGCCGCGCGAAAATTGCCGACATGATCGACCATCATTTCTACGAGGCCGCCGAAGATTTCCGCTGGGACATGCATGATCCCGTCAGCAACGGCAGCACGCTCTATGCGCGCTATACATTTAGCTACCGTTCCAAATTGCCGGAAGCCAAGGGTGGTCGCGCGATGTTCGAGGGTGTCGCGATCATGATGCTGCGCGACGGATTGATTGCAAGCTATCAGGAAGTCGCGAACACCGCGCCGGCTTTCGTCGATCTCAACTTTGCGCCAGAGCGGATTGCGAAGATCGTCGGCAAACAGGGCGCGGCGCTCAAGGCGCGACCGGAGATGCAGCGGCACGTGGCGCTGTAAGCGCGGCACGCCACTCGTCGCGAACAGCATCGTCGCTTTCTGAAGCGATCGCGGCAGCGCTCAGCTCGGCAAATGTGTCGCCCGACTGCAATTGCGCCAACGCCCACACAGCCGCCCCACGCACCAGCGGGCTCTCGTCGCTCAGCAAACGTCTCGCATCTTCGACCAGCGCTGCATCGCCCGAATTGCCAATCGCGATCAGCACGTTGCGCAGGAAACGATTGCGGCCGATGCGCTTCACTGGCGATTTAGTGAACAGCGCGCGAAACGAGGGATCATCGAGCCTCGACAATTCAGCCAGCGTCGGCGCACGTAACTCATCGCGCGCGGCCAGTTTCGTTTCTCGACCTTCCTGCGCAAACTTGTTCCACGGACAGGCCGCCAGGCAGTCGTCGCAACCATAGATGCGATTGCCCATGGCCTTGCGGAATTCGTGCGGGATCGGGCCTTTGTGCTCGATGGTGAGATAGGAAATGCAGCGCCGTGCATCGAGTTTGTAAGGCGCGATGAATGCCGATGTCGGGCAGCTATCGAGACAAGATCGACACGAGCCGCAGCGATCGGTGATCGGCTCGTCGCGCGGCAGTTCGAGCGTCGTGAAAATGGCGCCGAGAAACAGCCACGAGCCGAAGTCGCGCGACACCATATTGGTGTGCTTGCCCTGCCAGCCGAGACCGGCTGCAGACGCCAGCGGCTTCTCCATCACTGCAGCCGTATCGACAAAGACTTTCACTTCACCGCCCGCTTCGGCGATCAGCCAGCGTGCGAGCTGTTTGAGTCGCTTCTTGATGAGGTCATGATAGTCGTCGCCGCGGGCATAGACCGAGATCGCGGCGCTCGATCGCTCTTTGAGGATCGCCATCGGATTCTCGTCCGGTCCGTAATTCATGCCGAGCATGATGACGGAGCGCACGTCCTGCCACATCACTTTGGGATCGGCGCGGCGGGCGGGATTGTCGGCCAGCCATTCCATCTCGCCATGGGCGCCGGCGTCGAGAAAGGCCTCGAGCTTCACCTGCGCCCCATCGATGGCGGAGGGATCGGTGACGCCGATCGCCTCAAATCCCAGCACCTGCGCTTCGCGCGCAAGTCTGTCCTTCAAATCGGCAGGGAGCGTGGATTCAGTAGAAATATTGGCGCCAGAGTCAGCACTCAGAAATCGAGATCCACATAGGTCCGCGAGGCCGGCACGCCCGCCAGCCATTCGCTCAGCAGCGGTCGGAACGACGGACGTGACTTGATCCGTGCGTACCAGGCCTTCGCTGCGTCGTCCTCGCTCCATGGCACATCGCCCAGGTAGTCGATCGCCGACAGATGCGCTGCCGCGACCAGATCCGCATAGCTCAGCCGGTCGCCGGCCAGAAAGTTTCTCGTCCGCGCCAGCCAGCCGATATAGGCCAGATGATAGCGCACATTGGCATTGGCTGCGCGAATCACGTCCATCGATGGCGCGCCGCCGCCGATATCCTCGCTCATGAAACGCTTATAGATGCGTTCAGTGACGAGCGGACCCGAAGCCTCCTCGAAGAATTTCTCGTTGAACCAGGCCATCAGGCGGCGCACTTCGATGCGCTCGGCCATCGAGCTCGGCAGCAGCCGGCGATCCTTTGCCTCATGCCCATGCATCTCGTCGAGATATTCGGCAATGATGCTGGCGCCCGGAATCGGCGGTGTGTCGTCGGCGACAAGTACCGGTGTGGTTCCCGCCGGATTGAGCTTCAGGAAATCCTCACGTCGATCCCACGGCCGCTCATCGACCAGCGTCAAGTCCAGGCCATATTCGCCAAGAACAAGACGAATGAAGCGCGAATGCGGACAGAAGGCGTGATGATAGAGCGTGTACATGCGGGCCTTGGTTAAGGAAACGGCGTTAACAAAGCGTCTCGGCCGCGGTGGTATAAACGCTGCGCGAAGCGCGCCAAACTAGCGAAGAGCGCATGAGAGGCAAGGCGCGATTGCAAGCTTTTTGCGATTGCAGCAATGCAGCGAATAGGCGAGAAGAACCCGGCTTTTTGAGGCCGCCAGTGAGGACGACAAGCCGATGATGTCTGATACGTTAAGGGCGGTAATTCTCGGTGTTGTCGAGGGCGCAACCGAATTCCTGCCTGTCTCCTCGACCGGCCATGTCCTTCTTGTCGAACGCATTCTCGGACTCGATGAGATCGGTCTCTGGAAGAGCTTTGCGATTCTGATCCAGCTCGGCGCGATTCTCGCCATTCTCTCGATCTATTTCGGCAAGCTGTGGGGAATCGCGCTCAATATGTTCAAAGGCGATGCAGCTGCTCGCCGTTTCGTGATTGGCGTGTTGGTTGCCTTCCTGCCCGCCGCCGTGCTCGGCGCGGCCTTCGGTGGCTTTATCAAAGGCTACCTGTTCAATCCGTGGGTCGTCTGTTTCACATTGATCGTCGGCGGCGCCATTCTGCTCTGGGTTGATCAGCTCGATCTGCAGCCGGTGCATCACGATGCCACCGAATTTCCGCTGCTCACTTATTTCAAGATCGGCTGCTGCCAGTGCGTGGCCATGATCCCCGGCGTATCGCGCTCGGGCGCGACCATCGTCGGCGCCATGCTGATGGGCGCGGACAAACGCGCCGCTGCGGAGTTTTCGTTCTTCCTCGCGATTCCCACCATGGTCGGCGCCTTCGCCTACGACCTTTACAAGAGCCGTAACGACATCACATCGGATGGCGCCGTCCTCATCGCCATCGGCTTCGCGGTATCGTTCATTACGGCGATCTTTGTCGTGAAGACCCTGCTGAACTACGTCACGCGCCATGGCTTCGCACTTTTTGCTTGGTGGCGCGTCATCGTCGGCACGCTTGGTCTGATTGCACTGGCGCTCGGCGCGTAAGCGTTCGGTCGGTAAACAACTTGTTAAAGCCTGCGCTCTAGGGTCGCCGCGATCAGCGGACGATCGCAATGACCATCAATCTCGATGCCGGTACGCCTGCCGCGCCTGCGACGTCAGGCGCGCGACGCTCTTTTGCCGGCTGGCTGGCCCTCGTCGGCCTGTTCGTCATCGCAGTTGTGCTTCGGCATGTGTTGGCCGCCAGTACGGATGTGAGCTGGCTACTCACGGCCGGCGAGCGCGTGCTTGATGGCGGTCGGCTCTATACCGATGTGCTTGAAACCAATCCGCCGATGTCGGTGCTGGCTTATCTGCCGGCCATATTGCTCTCGTGTGCAACGGGGGTGACGGCAGAAGTCCTTGTCGATGCGCTGGTCTTCCTCGGCATTTTTGTGTCGCTCGCTTTTTGCGCGCTTTTGTTACGACGAAACGAGGGCGTCACAGGAACGCGCGGCTGGTCGTTGCTGCTGCTGGCTTTTGCCGCACTCGCCATCCTGCCGACCCAGACTTTTGGCCAGCGTGAACATATCGCGCTCATCGCCCTGCTGCCTTTCCTGGCGGCGCTGATCGATCGTGGCGCGGGCGGCGTACCGCCACGATGGCTGGCGATTACGGCCGGTCTGGGCGCCGCGGTGACTTTATCCTTCAAGCCGCATTTCGTTTTGGCCGTCTATCTGCCGCTGGCGGTCACCGCTGTCGTGATGGGGCGGTCATGGCGCGTGCTGCTCTTGCCCGAACACCTGGTCGCTGCGGCCTGCGGCTTTCTTTATGTGGTCGTTACGGTGATCGTCTGGCCGCAATTCTTCACCGAAATTCTGCCGCTGTTGCGCGACGTCTATGTCCCGGTCAAGCCGCCCTTGATGGCGCTGCTGGAAAAGCCGGCCGTTTCACTTTGGGCCATTGCGCTGCTCGCGATCGTCACCCTGCATCGAAAGCATCGGCTTTCACCGCCATTGATCTTGCTGATGGCGACATCGGCGAGCTTCGCCGCTGCGTTCATGCTGCAAGGCAAGGGCTGGCCTTATCAATCCTATCCGGCGCTCGCGCTGGCCCTGTTCGCTCTCGGTTACGCGCTGACCCAAGAGACCGGCGCGTCGCGTGTCTGGCGGCTCGGTGGCAGCCTGTTGCTGCTCGCATTGTTCGTGCAGTCGATGCTGTGGTTTGACGTGGCTTTCGATGCAAAACCGCTGCAGGACCGTGTCGCGCAACTCGGTCAGAAGCGACCGGCGATCCTCGCGATCACGGCTGAGCCCGGGATAGGCCATCCGTTGACTCGCGCCGTCGGCGGCACATGGGTATCGCGACAGCAGGGGCTGTGGATCGACACCTATCTCACCGTCATGCGCCGTACCGGGCTGTTGGATGACGTGCGTGCCGCGGCGTTCGAATCCTATGCGGAGCGCGAGCGCCAGAACTTGATCGCAGACATCCGACGCATGCCGCCGACGATCCTGATCGTGGACGATCTCACCGGCAGTGGAAGCGATTGGTTGAAAGCGCATCCGGATGTCGCCGGCCTGCTGACCGATTTCCAGCTGGTCGATACCGTCAATCAGGTCGGCATTTTCACACGACGAGCGTCAGGCGGCTAGGTCACCGGACTGGATGCGCTTCACGCCGGCCTTCTTCATGTCGCTCCAGGCTTTGGCAAGTGAACCCTGGGTGTCGATGCCGCGGCAGGCGTCTTCGATTACATAGGTCTCGAAGCCGGCCTTGCGTGAATCCAGCGCCGACCATGCCACGCAGAAATCGGTGGCAAGCCCAGCGACGAAAATGCGCTGCAGTTTCCGCGCTTTCAAATAGCCAGCGAGGCCGGTGGTGGTCTTGCCGTCGGCCTCGGTGAAGGCGGAATAGCTGTCCACGGCCTTGTCGTAACCTTTGCGCAGAACGAGCTGGGCATGCGGGATGGTTAGATCCTTCGACAGTGCGGCGCCTTCGGTGCCCTGCACGCAATGGTCCGGCCATAGCACCTGCTTGCCATAGGCCACATCGGTGGTCTCGAACGGCTTCTTGCCATTGTGACTGGAGGCGAAGGAAATATGGCCCGGCGTGTGCCAGTCCTGCGTCAGCACCACATGGGAGAATTTCCTGGCGAGAGCATTGATGACGGGCACGACCTTGTCGCCGTCTTTCACTGCAAGGCTCCCACCCGGCAGGAAGCAGTTCTGCACATCGACCACGAGCAGCACTGAATTGCGGTCGGCAGTGATTTTGCCGGCGGCTTCCAGCGTCGTTGGCAATATGCCGGTCGCTGTCATTGCACCAAGTCCCATCAGAAGTCGACGTCGATCGATCATCGCAACATCTCCCGCCGGAATTGCGACAGCAAATCAGGTCGTCGCGCCGTCGTAAAGTGCCGCGGATGCTGCCGACTGGCGGCGCTGCGCGGGACCGGACAATGGCTTGTTAACGCAGCTCTCCTAGCGTCGCGGCAGGATTGCCCGAAAGAATGATGACATGACGATCGATGCCGGTTTGCAGCTCGGCGGCGCGACCACGCCTCGGACCCGGTCGGCCGTGATCTGGCTGATCGTCGGTATTCTGGTTTGCGCGGTCGCCGTCGCGCTGCGGGTCGCTCTGCCATTCAATGTTGATGTCAGCTGGTTGCTGATCGTCTGTGAGCGGGTGCTGGACGGCCAGAACCTCTATCGCGATAACCTCGAGATCAATCCCCCGATGGCCACGGCGGTCTATATGGTCGCCGTGATGTTGGCGCGGCTTTTGGGTGCGCGTGCGGAGCTCATCACGCTGGTGCTGATATTTATCCTGATCGCCATGTCGCTGACCGTGACATGGCGGCTGCTGCGCGGCTCGCGCCTCTCTGGCCGCACTGCCGCTTTGCCGCTCGCTGTCTGGGCGGCCGCACTGCTCGCCATCCTGCCGATGTACGATTTCGGCCAACGTGAACAACTGGCTCTGTTGTTCTTGTTGCCCGCGCTGGCGGTCATGGTCCGCCGCGCTCATGGCGAGGTCATCTCTCCTGGCGCGATCTTGATCGCCGGTATCGGCGCCGCCATCACCATGTGCTTCAAGCCGTATTTCGCGCTGGGCGTCGGTGCGGCCGTTTTTGCGGCGGCGGCCACTGCGCGCCAGTGGCGGATTGTCATCGCGCCGGAGAACTGGATCGCCGGCGTGCTGGTGGTGGCCTATGCGCTTTGGGTCTATGTGGCCTTTCCGGCCTATTTCACCGAGATCTATCCAGTCGCGAACGATGTCTATCGGCTGCTGACAGTGCCGCGGCTTATGCTTGCACTCAGTGGCGCAACGACCCTCTGGCTGGGCGCCGTATTCGCAACGCTGCTTTTGCAGCGCCGGCGCTCGGTGGATCCGGCGCTTGTCGTGCTGCTGGCTGCCTCGCTTGGCTTTGCCATGTCCTACTTCGTTCAAAGCAGGGGATACGGCTATCACGCCTATCCGATGGTCGCGCTGGCGCTGATGGCGCTTGGCTATGCCGTCGCAACGTTCGAACCCGCAGGACAAAAGATCGGTCGCCAGCAGCTCGTCTGGTCAATTGTCGCGGCAATGCTATTCGTGAGTTCCTGCATTGTGTTCAAGGCCAGCGTCGATGTGCGCGCGCTTCAGGATGCGGTGGCCAGGCTCGGGCTACAGCGGCCGAAGATCATCATGCTGGGGGGCGCGGCAACCATTGCGCATCCCCTGGTGCGCAATGTTGGTGGCGTCTGGGTGTCGCGTCAGGAGGCTCTCTCGATTCGTGAAATCGTCCGCCACGCCCGTCAGCACCGTGGATTGGACGCGGCCACATTGGCGCGTCTCGACGGATATGTCGCCACCGAGCGGAACGGACTGGTCGAGGACATCCGCAAGTCATCACCGGATGTGGTGTTGATCGACGACCGCGAGGCCGATTGGAGCGGCTGGGCCAAGGCTGATCCGGAACTGGCCGCGCTGCTGAAGCCCTATGTGTGGGTTGCGCGCGCCAATGGCATCGATGTTTTCACCAAAGCCGCGCCCTAGCGCGGCTCGATCCCGTCGCGGACCGCGCGGAAGCGCGGGAAGGCCTTCGACCAGTCGTCGCGCGGAGCGCTGGCGATGATGCGCATGGCAGTCTTGCCGGTGCCGAAACGCAGCCACTGCACCACGGTCACCGGCGTATTGCCCTTGCCGCTGATGGCGTCGATGCGGGTCTCGTAGCCCGGGGCGCCGTCGATGCGCTGCGGCTCCGACAGCGTGATGCGGGCCTCGCGCAGACCGGGGATCTGGGCGGCGGCCTGCTGGGCGAAGCGGCCGCGGTCATCGGGCCGGTCGGGCGCCGAGCCGACGCTGCCGAGGATCATGAAAGGGCTTTTTTCGATCGTGTTCTCATCATCCGAATCCGCCAGCAGGATCGCGGCGCCCGGCGCCAGCATGCGCACCGTTTTGAAGGCGCTGAGTTCGGCAATCTTGAACGGCATCATGCCGAGCTGTTCGTCGAGCGGCACCTCCTTGCGGACGGTGACGCTGGCGAACATCTGGCGAACCGCATCATCCGTATAGATTTTCTGCGCATTTTCAGGGACTTGAACGGCGACGTAGCCGGAGAACGTGCCGCCGTTGATGATCATCGAATAGCGCCTGACCGGAACGCCGGCGGCATCTTTGGTCGGCTCGACGGTGTAGAAGCCCTGCCCGGCAGATGTCTCGATGGTCTCTGGCTTCAGCGCCATGCTGGCTGGATTGGTCTTGAACGCAGTCTCCACTTCCGTGAAAGCCGAGGCCGGCAGCTCGGTCATCAGCATCTTCACGCCCTGGTCCGAGGTCTGGAAGCCCGTAAAGGTCTTGGACGGCTCCAGCCCGACCGATGGGGTAATCCCGATCCGGACCCCCGCCGGATAGACAGGATCGGCCGCATGGCCCGGGGTCGAGGCGGCCAGCAACACGGTCAGGGCGAACAGGGGCGCGAGGTGTCTCATCAGGCTCTTACTTGGTTCGGTGTTGAGGCGGGGTCGGCAGACTGGCGGGTGCCAGCCGGAAAGGGACCTACGGTTGCCCTGTTCCAGCAACAGATCAAGGCACAAATCCGTTCCCGCAAGGTCCCGCGCCGATCCGTCGCGTTGCCGGTTTCCAACCGCGCGTTCAGACTTAATTAATTTCCCGAATACCCTATGATTTCCGCGCCTAAGCCCCTCTCGGATGCCTTGCGGCAACCTAGCCCCCTCCTATATGACGCTCAGCGTCGCAATATCGCGAGCATGTGATTGATTTGGGGGTTTGAGCGGGGCGCCCGTTGGGCCCGGCCAACCTGCCGCAGAAAAAGGAAGTAAGAGCATGGGAAAGGTCATCGGTATCGACCTCGGTACGACGAACTCCTGCGTCGCCGTCATGGATGGCAAAACGCCGAAGGTCATCGAGAACGCAGAAGGCATGCGGACGACCCCGTCCATCGTCGCCTTTACCGATGATGGCGAGCGCCTCGTCGGCCAGCCGGCCAAGCGCCAGGCCGTGACCAATCCCGAGCGCACGATTTTCGCAGTGAAGCGCCTGATCGGCCGCCGCTACGACGATCCGACCGTGGAAAAGGACAAGAAGCTCGTCCCCTACAAGATTGCCAAGGGTGGCAATGGCGACGCTTGGGTCGAAGTCGATGGCAAGACCTATTCGCCGTCGCAGATCTCCGCCTTCACCCTGCAGAAGATGAAGGAAACGGCCGAAGCCCATCTCGGCCAGACGGTCGATCAGGCTGTCATCACCGTTCCTGCCTACTTCAACGACGCCCAGCGTCAGGCCACCAAGGATGCCGGCAAGATCGCCGGCCTCGAAGTGCTGCGCATCATCAACGAGCCGACGGCGGCTGCGCTGGCCTATGGCCTCGACAAGTCGAAGTCCGGCACCATCGCCGTCTACGATCTCGGCGGCGGCACCTTCGACGTCTCGATC
>CALRZK010000017.1:0-12714 GCA_943372615.1 Bradyrhizobium ivorense
CTCGACGGCGAACTTATTCTATACGTCAAGTTCACGGACAATCACGGCGAGGCCATGACGATCCTGTCTTTCAAAGAGAAGTAGGATGACGAAGACCATTTCATCTCCCGAGACTGGAAAGCCTCTGGTGCGTGACGTGCGCCCGATGACGATTACTTATAAGGGTGCGTCGATGACCGTGGATATGCCCGGCTGGTACGGCGAAGATGAAAATGACAGCGTCCACAGCGGAATCGATATGCAAGTTTCCGATGCGGCCTTGAAGCAGCTTAAGATCGAAGTCGCAAATTTGCTCTCTCCTGACGACGTCAAGCGCATCCGGGCCAAGATCGGCCTCACCCAGCAGCAGGCCGGCGCGATCATTGGCGGCGGTCCAAACGCCTTTCAGAAATACGAGTCAGGCGAAGTCACGGTCAGCAAGGGCATCAGCAATCTGTTGCGCGTGCTGGAGCGGCATCCGGAAGAGATCGAAGAACTCAAGAAGTTCGCTTGAGCGGCTCGCCTGCACGGCCTCTGCGCATTACCAACATCTCATGATCTGGCTCTGTTGGTCGTTTCGCACTGCTGCTAGAACGGGGCATGAGCTCTCATCGTTTCATCATCAGCAGTCCGGGCCCGCTTCCGTGACGGCCCTCGGCAAACTCTTCCGCACCACCGCATTCCGGCTGACGCTGGCCTATATGCTGATCTTCGCATTGTTCGCCGCGGCGCTGCTCGGCTACTTCGCCTGGAATACGAACCGGCTCATCAATGACCAGATCACCACCACGGTGGACGGCGAGATGAGTGAACTCAGCGAGCTATACGCCAAACGGGGCCTCCGGGGCATTGTCTTTGCCATCGAGAATCGAGCGCTGCGGCCCGGTGCCAATCTCTATCTCATCACCACGCCCCAGGGGCAGGCGGTCGCCGGCAATGTGTCGTCGCTGGCGCCGGGGGTGCTGGAAAAGAGTGGCTGGTCGGAGACGCCGTATCGCCGGCTGGACGATCCCGATTCGCCGAACCATCGGGCGTTGGTGAAAGTAGAGTCACTGTCGAGCGGCTTCCGTCTCCTGATCGGGCATGATCTCGAGGAACGCCGGCGGCTGTTCGACATGGTGGAAGATGCCGCCAAATGGTCGGTGCTGATCGTCGTCGTGCTGGGTCTTGGTGGCGGCATCTTCGTATCCCGCCGCGTGCTGCGCAAGATCGACGCGATCACCGGCACCACCCAGCGCATCATGGCTGGCGATCTCTCGGGCCGGTTGCCGGTGGGCCGCAGCGGCGACGAACTCGATCGTCTGGCGGAAAATCTCAACACGATGCTGGAGCGCATCGAGTCCCTCATGAGCGGCCTCAAGGAAGTCTCCGACAATATCGCCCATGATCTGAAGACGCCGTTGACGCGGCTGCGCAACCGTGCCGAGGAGGCACTGGCGCGCGCGAGCAACGAGACGGAATATCGGGCGGCATTGGAGCGCACCATCGAGGAATCCGATGGCCTGATCCGGACGTTCAACGCGCTGCTGATGATCGCGCGCGCCGAGTCCGGCCAGGCACGTGGCAATATGGATGACTTCGATGCGGCCGATGTCGCCGAGGGGATCCATGAGCTCTACGAGCCGCTGGCGGAAGACGCCGAACTGACGCTGAAGGTCGAGGCATCGACCGCGCCGGTCCACGGCAATCGTGAATTGATCAGCCAGGCGCTGGCCAATCTCGTCGAGAACGCGGTGAAATATGGCAAGCCTGTGAGGGCCGAGGCCACAGCGACGCCCGAGATCCTGATCGAGGCACGCCGCGAGGGCGATCGCGTGTTGCTCAGCGTTTCCGATCATGGTGCGGGCATTCCCGAAGCCGACCGGAAACATGCCGTGCAGCGTTTCGTTCGGCTGGAGGCGAGCCGCACGCTGCCGGGCTCGGGGCTTGGCCTCAGTCTGGCGGCCGCCGTGGCGACTCTGCATGGCGGCGAATTGCGGCTCGATGACAATGCGCCCGGTCTGCGCGTGACCCTGGTATTACCGGCTGCAACCGGCGAGGCCCTTGCGGCCCCAAGCGCGAATGTGCCACAGAAGTAGGCATGATTTCAGCCGCAACAGGCGAGGGCCAACCGGTGCTGGCCGCGCAATTCGTCAGCGGACCACAGTTGTTCGACACCGCCGAGGCGGAGCGTCGTTTCGCTGATTGGCTCACCGATATCGCGCCCGACCAGGCCTGCGCCTTGCGGGCCATCGTGGATCAATATCCGCATGCCCGCGCGATCCTGCTCGGCATTGCGGAAGCTTCTCCGTATCTGTTCGATCTGCTGCGTGCCGACGCCGCACGCGCCTTGCGCGTGCTGAATGGCGACCCCGACAAGGCGCTGCCCGCTCTCATCGCCCGCGCCGTCGAACTGGTCGGCGAGGCGTCGAGCGAAGCCGATGTGATGATCGCATTGCGGCGGATGAAGTCCGAGGCAGCGCTGATGATCGCGCTGTGCGATATCGGGGGCGTCTGGCCGGTGATGAAGGTCACGCGCGCGCTGACCGATCTCGCGATCACGTCGGTGCAGGCGGCGATCCATTATCTGCTGACCCAGGAGGCCGGTCGCGGCCGCATCCTGCCGCCGAACCCAGCGAAGCCGGAAGAGGGCAGTGGCCTGATCGTCTTTGCTATGGGCAAGATGGGCGCAGGCGAGCTGAATTATTCCAGCGACATCGACCTGATCGTCTATTTCGATCTCGAAGAACACACGCTGGCCGAGGATATCGAGCCGAATACCTTCTTCGTGCGTGTTGCGCAGGGCATGTCTCGCCTGCTGCAGCAGCGCACCGGCGATGGCTATGTGTTCCGCGTCGATCTCCGACTGCGTCCCGATCCCGCCTCGACACCGGTGGCGGTCTCGACGGCCTCGGCGCTGTATTATTACGAGCGCGAGGGACGCACCTGGGAACGCGCTGCGATGATCAAGGCGCTGCCCTGCGCCGGCGATCCCAAAGCCGGCGAGCGGATGCTGGCGGATATTTCCCCCTTCGTCTGGCGCAAGCATCTGGATTTCGCGGCCCTGGCCGATGTCCATGACATGAAGCGCCAGATGCAGACCTATCGCGGCCAGAGCGAGATTTCGGTCGAGGGCCACAATGTCAAGGTCGGGCGTGGCGGCATCCGCGAGATCGAGTTTTTCGCGCAAACGCAGCAATTGATCGCGGGCGGTCGGCATCCGGAATTGCGCGTGCGCCCGACCCTCGAGGCGCTCGGCATTCTCGCCGCCAACAACTGGATCACCGATGAGGTTCGTGACGAACTGACGGTGGCCTACGAATTTCTGCGCCGCGTCGAACATCGCCTGCAGATGATCGCCGATGAGCAGACGCATGCGTTGCCGGACGATGTCGAGGCCGTGGAACGGTTTGCGCGCTTCTTCGGCTATGACAGCCGCGAAGCCTTCGTGCGCGATCTCCTGATGCATCTCAATTGCGTGCAGGGCCATTACAGCCGCCTGTTCGAGGGCGATGCCACCGACGACACGCATCTGCCGGCAGTCGATTACAAGGCCGGCGCTTCCGATCAGCGCCTGCTCGAACACCTCAACAAGCTCGGCTTCCGCAAACCTGCGATGGTCGCGCAGACCGTGCAGCACTGGATGCTGGACGATGACTATCGTGCGCTCCGCGTCGAAAGCACGCGGCAAGCCTTTCTCGATTTCGTCCCGCTGCTGATCGGCGGCCTCGCCGATGCCGAGGAGCCTGACAGCGCAGTGATCGCCTTCGATCGCTTCCTGCAGGCCTTGCAACGCGGCGGACGATTGATTTCGCTGCTGAGCCAGAATCGCGATCTCGTCGCGCTGGTGGCTCTCGTGCTTGGCGCCGCGCCGCGGCTTGCTGATATGCTGGCGCGACAGCCGCAGCTCGTCGACGGTCTGATCGATCCACGTTTCTTCGGCGCCATGCCGGATCGCCGCGAACTGTCGCTGCGTCTGGCTGCGACGCTCGAGGACGCCAACTCCTACGAAGAATTCCTCGATCGCCTGCGCCTGTTCGGGCAGGAGAGCCTGTTCCTGATCGGCACGCGCATTCTGTCCGGCACCGTGACGGCGCCGCAGGCGAGCACGGCTTTTGCCGATGTGGCCGAAGGTATCGCGCAGACACTGCATGGCCTGGTGCTGGATCAGTTCATCGAGCAGCATGGGCGCGTCAAGGATCAGGAAACGGCGATCATCGCCATGGGCCGCCTCGGCAGCCGCGAGATGACGGCGTCGTCCGATCTCGATCTGATCCTGATCTACGATTTCGATCATGACGCACCGGATTCCGATGGTCCGCGCTCGCTGCACGGCGCGCAGTATTTCGCGCGGCTGACCCAGCGGCTGATCAGCGCTTTCACCACGCGCACCAATTACGGTGTGCTGTATGAAGTCGATATGCGGCTGCGGCCGTCGGGACGTTCCGGTCCGTTGGCGTCGCGTATCGATTCATTTTCCGAATATCAGCAGACCGAAGCCTGGACCTGGGAACATATGGCGCTGACGCGCGCCCGTGTGATCTCTGCGTCGCCAGCCTTCCGCGAAAAGGTCGAAGCCGCCATTCGCGAGGTGCTCACCCGGCCGCGCGAGCATGGGATCATCGCCAACGACGTTGCCGAGATGCGGCAGGCGATTGCCGAGGAGAAGGGCGAGGACGATATCTGGGATATCAAATATGCCGCAGGTGGCATGGTCGATATCGAATTCATCGCGCAGTATCTGCAGCTCATTCACGCTGCCGACAAGCCGGCCATTCTCAGCGTGAACACGCAGCAGGTGCTGGAGAATGCCGCCAAGCTGGGCGTGCTGAAGTCCGAACATTTCGATGTGCTGCGCCGCGCCGCGCGGCTGTTCAACGACCTCACGCAGATCCTGCGTCTCTGCGTCAGCGAAGGTTTCAAGCCGGAGACGGCAGGGGCAGACTTGATGCGCCTGCTGGCGCGTGTCAGCAACGAGCCCGACTTCTCGTCGCTCGAAGCGCGCGTCCGCGATATCCAGCACGATGTGCGTGATGTCTTCCGCCAGATCGTCGAAGGGCAAAGCTAAAGTGCATCGATCGCCACGATTTTGTCGCGGCGATCTTTTGATGAGATGCGAGTTCACTGCTCAGGCTTGACCTTGCCAACCTCGACCACGGTCTTCCAGCGGTCGAGCTCCTTCTCCAGAAAAGTCTGAAACTCCGCACCCGAATTTGCGACCACCTCGAAGCCGCTGTCATTCAGCTTCTTCTTCAGGTCGGGTGAGGTGAGCGCGCCGGTGATGGACTTTTCGAGTTTGCCTTTCACATCGGCAGGCAATCCTTTGGGAGCAACAAAGGCCTGCCACGAATAGACATTGAGATCGTTGATGCCGAGTTCTTTCAGGGTCGGCGTGTCGGGGAATGAATCGGAGCGGGTATCGCTCGTCACGGCCAGCAGTTTCACCTTGCCCCCGCGAATATAGTTGGCGACAGCGCCGAGATTCTGGAACGACACATCCACATGGCTGCCGATCAGGTCGGTATGCGCCTGCGAGCCGCCTTTATAGGGCGTGTGGATGCCGCTGGTGCCCGTCTTCTGCCAGAACAGCACGGCCGAGAGATGGTCCGATGAGCCCACGCCTGACGACGCGAAGGTGACCTTGTCGGGATTCTTTTTCAGATAGTCGGTGAATTCCTGCACGGTATTGGCAGGGAAATCGGGCCGCGTGATCAGCACATTGGGATTGCGCACGGCGACGGAGAGAAGGTCAAAATCCTTCATCGGATGATAGCCGGGATCTTTGTAGAGCACGGGATTGATGGCGATGACGCCGATCGAACCCACCATCAGCGTGTAGCCATCCGGCTTGGCGCGTGCGAGCTGCGTCGCGCCGATGGAGCCATTGGCGCCGGGCTTGTTTTCGATGATGAAAGATTGCCCGAAACTCTCTTGCATCTTCTGGGTGGTCATGCGGGCCACGTTGTCGCTGGCGCCGCCGGGCGTGAACGGCACGATCACCGTGACCGATTTGGCCGGATAGTCCTGGGCGAGGGCTGTGGCGGGCAGCGCGAGACACAATGCCGCGACAGCGATATGGCTGATCTTCATGGCGTTTCCTCTTGGACAGCTTTGTTTTGTTTGGCGGGGCGACATTGCGATGCCGTTCCTGCAGTCCTGCCATTCTACGGATATGTCAGGTTGTCGTACAAGTGCAGCGATACCGTCTGCAGTGGCGCTCGAAGCGATGTTTCGCCGCGGCACGTGATTTCTGGATTTGATGTGCAATGCACCAGGCGCATCTGTTCGTGCGCCAGCACCGACGACAACGCTGCTCGATGCCGGCAACCGTCGCCGCGCTGGCGAGGAGCAGCCTGCGGTGTGCGGAAACTATTCGGGGCTTTTCAAGCGCTACAAGGCGTAGAGGTCAGGCTGCGCGGGAAACCTGGGCGGATCGTCTCCGGCCTTCCAGCGGCAGCGAGATGCAGACAACGGTGCCGACATCGGGCTTGGAGCGGAGCTTCATGGCGCCGCCATGCAGGCCGGTGAGCGATTTGGCGATCGCAAGCCCAAGGCCGGAGCCGTGATAGGTCTTTGTCAGCTGGCTTTCCACCTGCTCGAACGGGCGGCCCAGCCGCTTCAGGGCATGCGGCGCGATGCCGATGCCGCTATCGGCGATGATCAGCGCCACCGAGTTCTTCATCACGCGGCTGCGCACGGTGACATTGCCGCCATCCGGCGTGAATTTTACGGCGTTGGACAACAGGTTGACCAGAATCTGCTTGATGGCGCGGCGGTCGGCGGTGACGGCAACATCGGCCGCGATGTCGGCGCTCAGCGTGAGGCTCTTGGCTTCGGCGCGGCCGGACACGACGCGGATGGATTCCGACAGGATCTGGCCGAGGTCGAGCGGCTCGAGATCGAGCTTCATGCGGCCGGCTTCGATCTTCGACATATCGAGGATGTCATTGATGACTTCGAGCAGATAGTGACCGCTGGTGAGAATATCGTGGCAGTATTCGGCATATTTCTCCGAGCCGAGATGGCCGAACATGCCTGATCCCATGATCTCGGAGAAGCCGATGATGGCATTGAGCGGCGTGCGCAGCTCGTGGCTCATATTGGCCAGGAATTTCGATTTCGTCGCATTGGCTTCTTCCGCGCGGTTTTTCTCGTCGGAATATTTTTGCGCGAGATCGGCAAGTTCGAGTGCCTGTTTCTCCAGCGCCGCCTGCGAGTGCTTGAGGTCGATGACGGTGGCGCGCAGGCGCAGGTCATTGTCGACCAGCTTCTGCTCGTGTTCCTTGATGCGCGTGATGTCGGTGCCGACCGAAACGTAACCGCCATCCTTGGTGCGGCGCTCGCTGATATGCAGCCAGGTGCCGTTTTCGAGCTGGGCTTCGAAGGTGCGCGCGCCCTGGGCTGCGCCACCTGCATCGGCTAGGCGCGCGCGCACTTCCGGCATGCTGCCGACTTCGAGTACGGTCTCATAGGGCGTGCCGGGGCGGACGGCGGAGTCCGGCAGCTTGTGCAGGCGCTGGAAGTGCGAGTTGCACAGCACCAGGCGGTCTTCCGCATCCCACAATACGAAGGCTTCTGGAATGGTCTCGATGGCGTCGCGCAGGCGCACATCGGCTTCGACGCTCTTTTGCGCGAGGCTCTTCTGTTCGGTGACGTCGATGGCGATGCCGATCAGGTGCTGGCTGCCATCGCTCTGGCCATTGACGAGTTCGCAGCGCAGCTGCAGCCAGATCCAGTGGCCATCGCTGTGCTGCATGCGAAATGTCTGGTCGATGTGGTCGAGCTGCTGCGAGACCAGCTGGTCGGCGATCTCGAACAGGTTGATGTCTTCCGGCCGCACCAGCGCATTCACTTCGCCGAAGGTGAGGAGATCGCTGCGGCTGTCGAGGCCGAGCATGGTGAACATCGACTGCGACCAGAAGATGCGGCCGCGCGACAGGTCCCAGTCCCACAGACCGCAGCGGCCGCGATTGAGTGCGGTGTCGATGCGGCCGCGCACGGCGTCATTGATGGCATCGCCTTCGCGGGCACGGGTCGATTGCCAGTGAAAGGCAAAGCCGAGGATCAGCACCACGAAGCCGGTGGTGGCCGACAGCGTGATCGACAGCGCCGATTCCGAGCGCCAGACGCTATCGTTATTTTCCTGCAGCACGATGATCTGGCCGGGCAGAGCGCGGACGATGCGACGCGTGGCGAGAGCCTGGCTGCCATCGGCGAGCGTGACGTCGAACACATCGGTGCGCTGGCTCTGTGCCGACATGTTCTGCACGGCGCTCAGCATGTCGAGGACGCGTTTGTTGTCGCGCTCGGGCACATCAATCGGCATGCGGGCAATGATGCTCTGGTCGGCGCCGAGCACGATGATATGGCGACCGGGTGCAATGCCCCAGGCCGGGATCAGGCTCGGCAGCAGCGCCTGCAGCTTTTCGATGGCGGCGGGGCGATCCTGTCGCACGGCGCCATTGCGATCGAGACGTTCGCCAACCATGTCGCCGAGGGCAGTGAGGTCACGCTTGAGCGAGGCTTGCTTCTGACGGCTGTGATCGACGACCTGCACGAAGGCGCCGAAGAAAATCGTGATGAGGAACGCGATGATCAGCGTCGGGACGGCGCGGCGAAGTGCCGGTTCTGCGATGAGGAGCCGGTGATAGGCCGGCTTAGCCATCGATTGCGCCAATCCTTTAATCGAATCGGATTGGACGCATGCGTTGTCCGCATGCGCACGCGACATACTTCGCCCCTTCGAAATAAATGAAATGTCGACCGAACCCCAAACGCCCCACTTCGAATCGACAAAGACATATGAATCCACTTTCCGCACAGTGTCGAGAGTCAACGAAACGTTAACGTGAAATAAATGCTATCCAATGGAAACTCAGTGCGCGTTCGGACTCAAAAACGAGTCCGAAACGCGAACGCCGCGCAGATGATGCGCGGCGTTTTCGTTTCGAATGACTCGTGTTGCGCGCGTTACAGCGTGACCACGATCTTGCCGAGATGCTTGTTGGCTTCCATGTGGTCGAACGCCGTTCCGATATCCGCGAACGGATACACCTTGTCGATCGGCAGCTTCAGTTTGCCGCTCTCGACGGCCGGCCAGATGTCGCTGCGCACCGCGCTGAAGATATCGCGGATCTCTTGCATGGACCTGGTGCGGAAGGTGACACCGATATAGCTGATGCGCCGTGCCGCATGCAGATCGAAATTGAAATCCGCATGCGTGCCGCCGAGCCGTCCGACATTGACGATGCGGCCGAGCACCTTTGTCGCTTTCAGATTCTGGTTGGCGACGGGGCCGGAGATCTGGTCGATGATCAGATCGACGCCATTGCCATTGGTGGCTTTGAGCACCTCATCAACCCAACTCGCCTCCTTGGAATCAATGGCGAGATCGGCGCCGAATTCACCGAGCCGCCCGCGACGTGCCGCATGCGTCGACGAGCCGATCACCGGCTTCGCGCCCTTGAGTTTTGCAATCTGCAGCGCCATCAGGCCGACACCGGAGCTTGCGCCCTGGATCAGCACGGATTGGCCGGCCTGCAATCCGCCGACAGTGACCAGCGCATTGTGCATCGTGGTCAGCGCCACGGGCAGGGTGCAGGCGATGTCAAAGCCCATGCCGGGCGGGATGTGGAACAGGCGACCGTGATCGGTCACCGTATATTCCGCAAAGGCCGCGCCACCCGAGCCCATCACGCGCTCGCCAACATGGAAGCCCTTCGCATCAGGTCCGAGCTCGGCGATCTCGCCGGCCCATTCCATGCCGAGTACGGTGCCGACGCCGCCGGCCGCGCCATGGGCGTGGCCTTTGGTCATGCCGAGATCGGCGCGGTTGAGGCCACAGGCTTTCACCTTGATCAGCACCTGCGTGCCGGTCGGCCTGGGTGCCGCGATATCGACGATCGCGGCACCTTTGTCTGTGTAGACGTAAGCCTTCATCGCGCGATTACTCCGCGGCCTGGCGCTGACCACCGCCGAGCATCGCTTCCAGCCGTGCACGGATGATCGTCTCGGCCTCATGCATGATGCGCGACACCAGTTCCTGGCACGACGGGATGTCGTTGATCAGGCCCTGCACCTGGCCGGCCGACCAGATGCCGTCCTCGCTGTCGCCGGTGGAATAGACCAGTTTTCCACGCGCGCCGGCGACGAGATCCTTGATCTGTTCGAAGGTCGCGCCTTCCTTCTCCATCGCCACCACCTGCTGGCTCACCGCATTCTTGGCAACGCGCGAGGTGTTGCGCATGGTGCGGAAGATCAGGTCGGTGGCGCGTTCGTCATTGGCGACGATGCGCTCCTTCACCAGCTGATGGATCGGGCTTTCCTTCGTGCACATGAAGCGCGTGCCCATATTGATGCCCTCGGCGCCGAGCGCGAGCGCTGCGACAAGGCCACGGCCATCGCCGAAACCGCCGGAGGCGATCATCGGGATCTTGATCTTGTCGGCGGCGGCCGGGATCAGGATCAAGCCGGGCGTGTCATCCTCGCCGGGATGGCCCGCGCATTCAAACCCGTCGATGGAGATCGCATCCACGCCCATGCGCTCGGCAGACAGGCCGTGGCGAACGCTGGTGCATTTGTGGATGACCTTGATGCCGTGCTTCTTGAACTCGTCCACATGCTCCTGCGGCTTGTTGCCGGCGGTCTCCACCACCTTGATGCCGGCCTCGATGATGGCCTGGCGATATTCGGCGTAAGGCGGCGGCTTGATGGTCGGCAGGATGGTGAGGTTCACGCCGAAGGGCTTGTCGGTCATCTCGCGGGTGCGCGCGATTTCCTTGGTGAGGTCTTCCGGCGTCGGCTGGGTGAGGGCAGTGATCAGCCCCAGTGCGCCGGCATTGGCAACGCCGGCGACCAGCTCGGCGCGGCCGACCCATTGCATGCCGCCCTGGACGATCGGGTGTTCGACGCCGACGAGTTCGGTGAAGCGTGTCTTGATCATGGTGGGTCCTTTTTTGTTTCCCCGCGGCGCTGGGCCGCCGTTCTGGTTCTTGCTGTTCGGGGCGGGAGGATGCCGGGGGCGCGCAGCAAAGTCTACCGCATCGGAACATGGCCCCATGCGTGCGGGATGCAGGTCTGGAATAATGACTGAAGTGGTGTTATTGTAACTGTCGCGTTTAAATTGTTGTCATCGAGTGCAGAGCGGGTGTTCTTCGAGGGGGCTCGATGAAAGATTGCTTGCTGAAGGTGAGCGGCGCGGGAGCAATCGCGTTCGTGGCGTTGGCATCCAGCGCGAAAAATTTGGAAACGTACTTATTGTTGCCCGGAGCCTATTGGATACTCGGCGGAACGTTTCTCGTATGCGTTTGGACTTACGAGAAGTACTGCGTCGATAACAGCAAAGGCGGATCGACATGAGTGACCGTGAGCTCGCAAAAATTTGCCTGTTCTGTACGATGTTGGGGAGCGTGGCCGCATGGGGCGCGATCATGGCCGGCGGCGTCGTTGGCGGTTTGCCATATTGGCTTGATATCCAACTGCCGCCACGCGTGAATGAGTTCGGTGCTTATCTGAGTGCTTTCGGGCTGCTGCTGTTTCTCGGCAGTTATTTTCTGATGCGCTTCACGCCGGGCCGCTGATTCCGCATCCGAAGCTGCAATGCAGTGCTGACCGCAGGCCGCTGGAACTCGCGGCGCGAACATGCTTTTGTCCGGCCATGACCAAGCCGACCGCCGAGCCGACCCCACAACAGATCGACCAGCTGACGCGCGCCTTTGAACGCTTCACGCGCAAATTCAAGGTCGCCGAAGCTGCCGCTGCCGCCGACAATGCGCTCAATGCCCTGGATGCGCAGACGCTGGTCTATGTCGAGGAACATCCCGGATGTTTGATGGGCGACGTCGCCCGCTATCTCAATGTCGCCATGACCACCATGTCGTCTGCCATCGACCGGCTGGTGAAGAAGGCGCTGATCGACCGGCGCCGCCCCGAGGACAACCGCCGCTCCGTGGCGCTCACCGCCACCGAGAAGGGGCGAGGGGCGGTCGAGGATCTGGCCGCCGGCTACCGCGCCGCCTGCCAGATGATGTTGCGCTCCCTTGATCCCATCGAGCGTAAGGAGTTGATCCGGCTCACAGAAAAAATAGCCGACAACGAAACTTGAACATTACGAAGTTCGTATTATCTTGAGCGTGCCGCCGGCCCGTAAGGCTGGCTCCTGACGGAGGCGCTCATGGCGATTGCCATCAATGGTACGGACTATCCGCTGCCCGACGATCCCCGGGTCTCCCTTCTCGATCTCCTGCGCGAACAGGCCGGCCTCACCGGCACCAAGCTCGGCTGCAACCAGGGCGCCTGCGGGGCCTGCACCGTCATCATCGACGGCCAGCGGGTGCTGTCCTGCCTGACGCTCGCCGTGCAGGCCGATGGACGATCCGTCACCACCATCGAAGGCCTCGGCAATGAGAGCGCGCTGCATCCGTTGCAGCAGGCCTTCATCACGCATGACGGCCTGCAATGCGGCTATTGCACCCCCGGCCAGATCTGCTCCGCCATCGCCATGATGGACGAGCTGCGCCGCGGCGATCCCAGCTACATCACATCAGATCTCGCAGCCGGGCCCGACGCCCGCATGCGCGAGGAAATCCGCGAGCGCATGAGCGGCAATCTGTGCCGCTGCGGTGCCCATAACGGAATTGTCGAAGCCATCGAGACGCAACTCGTCGGGAGCGCAGCATGACGCCGTTCCAGTATCAGCGCGCATCCGATGCCGCCGAAGCCCTGACCCTTGCCGATGCCGGTCGTTGCCGTTTTCTC
>CALRZK010000018.1:0-12643 GCA_943372615.1 Bradyrhizobium ivorense
AAATGGCTGGCCCGGACACTCGCGTGATCGAACTGGCCGGGCGCACCGCTGTCCCCGGCCTCAATGACGCGCATATGCATCTGCTGCCGCTCGGGCTGACCATGACCGAGATCAACCTCCGCCCGGAGACCGGCGCCAATTCCATCGGCGAAATCCTGCGCCGCGTCGCCGAAAAGGCAAAGACCGCCAAACCCGGCGAGTGGATCAATGGCCGCGGCTACGACCATAACGAGCTTGCCGAAGGCAGGCATCCCACCGCCGAAGAGCTCGACACGGTTGCACCGAACAATCCGGTTTATCTGAAGCGCACTTGCGGCCATGTGGCCGTGATCAATACCGCAGCGATGCGCGAGGCCGGCATTGGCCACAACACACCACAGCCCGATGGTGGCCTGATCGAGCGGCGGGATAACAAGCTGACCGGCCTGCTGGCCGAACGCGCGCTGCGCCTGGTCGTCGATGCTGCGCCGAAGCCGAGTGCAGAGCGCCTCCGCGATGCGATCAATCGCGCCAGCAAATTCATGCTCTCGCAGGGTTTCACTGCCGTTATGGATGCCGCTGTCGGCATGGCGGCGGGCATGGACGAGATCGATGCCTATGAGGATCTGGCGAAGAACGACACGCTGCCGATCCGCACCTGGGTCTGCATCTATGGCAACACCGACGGCATTGGCGACCAGGCTTATGACGCCGGCTATCGCTTCGGCCGCGAAGTGGGCCGGCTGCGCTATGGCGCGATGAAAGTGTTCGGCGACGGCTCAGCCGGCGGCCTCACCGCGGCGATGAGCGAGCCCTATCTCGTCGGCGATCCCGAAAATCGCGGCATCTTCTGCTACACCGACAAGGAAATGCACGACTACCTCGCGCATTATCATCAGCGCGGCTACCAGCTCGCCATCCACGCCATCGGCGATGCCGCCATCGAACAGGTGCTGTCGGGCATCGAGAAGGCTGGCACGGAAGCCAATCCGATCCTCGGCCGTCGCCACCGCATCGAGCATTGCGGCTTCCTGTCGGACAGCCAGATCGCGCGGATGGCGGCAGGCGGCATCGATCCGGTGCCGCAGCCGGTCTTCATGTATGAATTCGGCGATCTCTACATCACCAATGTCGGCCAGGCGCGGACCGACGTTGCTTACCCCATGCGAAAGTGGATCGAGGCGGGCCTGCATCCGGCCGCGAGTTCGGACGCGCCGGTGTCGACCACCGATCCGTTCAAGAACCTCTTCACGATGACGACCCGGATGTCGAACCGGCACACGGTGCTGGGCGAAAGCCAAAAGCTGTCGATGGCCGAAGCGATCCACGCCTACACTTACTACGGCGCCTATACGCAGTTTGCCGAGAACAATGTCGGCCGCCTGGTGCCGGGCCAGCTCGCGGATATCGCGGTGTTGAGCCATGACGTGTTCACTGTCGCGCCGGAAACGGTGGAGAAAGACGCGCGCTGCGATCTGACCATTCTCGGCGGCGCGGTGGTGTTCGATCGGCTTGGGCAAGTGGCGGAAGCGGCGGAGTAGCTGCCGTCGTCCAGTTTACTCAGAACAGCCCAATCAACTTTAAATACATGCCAAAACATGACACTATCTGCGACAGAACATCGAGCGAGTGACTCCAGTCTGCCGCAGGGAGGACGCTTTGGCGATCGATCAGGTCCATAACGAGACCCTCAAGCTGATAGCTGGTTGGCTCAACGCCGCGTCCGTGGCCATTGTCGGCGGCGGAACGGTTCTTCCAATTGTGGCATTTCTGTACGGCAACGACGATGCGGTATGGCCAAATACGTCGTTGTTGATCCTTTGCACCTGTGCCGGAATAGGTCTACATTTTTGCGGGCAGTCGGCTCTAGGAGGGCTTCAAAGTGAGTAGCACCCAAATCCTCGCTTATGCCGCACCGTTGGTTCTAGCCGCTGTGGGCGGCCTGATGCTCTGGATCACGAAAGCAAGACTTGCTCGCCGCCAGTTGCGCGTGGGTGCCGCGGCCAAGCTCTCCAAAACGACAATGCCTTGATGCGGAGGCGGTGGAGTAGCCGCCGACTCCCCCGTCATGGTGAGGAGGCGCGCAGCGCCGTCTCGAACCATGGGTCGTTGAAATTCCGCGTTTGCGGCGATCCTTGGAGGCTCGCTGCGCTCGCGCCATCAGGATGACGGTTGAGTTGGTGGCGAGCAATCGTCCTCGGCAGATGACAACTACCGCAACCTTTGCGCAAACCGCCGCAACGTGTTCTTCAGCGGCTTGGCGTGGTGATACACCGTCGTCAGCAACGCGCCTGCCGGTGAGCGCGACACACTGAAATTATCGAGCGGCACTTCCTCGACGCGGAACAGTGACTTGTAGCCACTGTTCCCGACGCCAAAATCGAGTCGAAACAGGCCGGCATCGAAGCGCATCTTGATGACGCGATAGAGCAACTGCATGCCGACGGAATATTTGGCCAGGCGCCCGGTATCGGCGCCGATCAGCACCGCATGGCACTGTTCTGCATAGCCGACGCCGAACAGTACCGCGACCGGCTCGTCATTGAGGCAGCTGACATAGGTGATCGCCTCGCCGCTCGCGGCGCCGGCAATGGCGTAGTTGCGATAGAAATCGACAAAGACGGGATTGTCGAGCAGATCCGACTTGAAGCGATCTCGTCGCGCACGCTGCAGGAAATCAAAGGCGGCGCGGATGTCCGCTTCGGATGTCGCGATGCGATGCTCATAAGGCCCGAAGTCGCGCTCGACCTGACGGTTCAGGCGGCCGAGCTCCTTGGAAAATTTCCGATTCAGCGTCTTGCGCTGCCAGAATTCGAAATCGTCGCCGGTCTCGCTGTGATAGGCGGCGTTCTCATTCGCGGATGACGTCGTGCCCTCGAACAGCCGGCGCACGTCAAAACCATCGCGGCGGAGCTTGCGAAACAGCAGCGCGCCGGCGCCTTTCAGGACCGCACCGAAGCGCTGCCGGACCAGCGCGTTACTCGCCAGCGCTTCGAGCACACTTGTCTCGCCCACTGCCGCATTGGCATCGCAGACGCCGAAATCGGCGGGCTGCATGACCGTGATCGGGCCGAGCTTCTGCACCACCAGCGGCAGCACCGCCAGCAGGCTGCGGGTGACGGGATCGCGCACGGTGACCGTATGCTGACGCGCACCAAGAGCCGGCACGAGATCGCGATGGATCGCAGCCTGCCACAGTGGCGCCTGAAACGCCGTGACATCCGACCGCGCAAACAGGTCGCGATACTCGGCCGACAGGAAGTCGAAGCCGGGCTCGACGCCGACGACTGCGGCGTCTCCAATACTCACCCGTGTTTCGACCCGCATATCCATGATGGTGTTCAGATCGCCACGCGGCCGTCGTCGCTGGCCGGGTCGAGGCGGAAGTTGCGCGTCTTGACGACGTCGCCCTCGATCTGCTTGCCCATCTTCTTCCAGATCAATGCCGAAGCCGCCTTCGGATAGACATGGATGCCGTGATCCGCCGTCGAGCCGTTGTTCAGGCCGATGGTCCGGCGCAGCACGCCATTGCCGTAATGCACCGCATAGGAATTCCAGATCGGCTTGGTCCAGTGTTCCATGGTGACGGAGATGTTCAGGCAGTCGTGGTTCTCGACCTTGTGCGGCGCATAGAGCGGCCAGGTGATCATCTCGCCCGGATGCAGATCGATGGTCTGAGCGAACTCATCGAACCAGCCGCGATAGGGCATGTCCTCGGTGGTCTCGCGCAGCAGGATCTTCTCGATATTCTTCGGCGCCATGAAGATGTCTGAGCGCGGATAGAGGAAGACGCGCTTGACGCCCTCGATCTGCCACAGCGACTGGCCCTGGATGTCGGCGTGATACGGCACCTTGCAGTTCGGCGACGAGATCAGGATGCCGAGATTGCGCTTGAAGGTCTTGAAGCCATCCATGCGATCGTCGAATTCGTCAAAGATCTTGTCGAGCAACTCGCGATATTCCGGCGCCCATTCCATGACGCGGCGGATATTCATCCAGATGCGACCTTTCTCGATCGCCGCGATCGCATCGACGCCGGAGGTCTTGCCGAGTTCGCCATAGATGCGGCGATGCTCATCGCCATCAAAGGTGACGGATTCGATGCCAAGCTCCTTGGTGGGGCAACGCTCGATCACCTTGCCCAGCGCTTCGCGCGTGAACAGGCCGGTCTCGCGCAGACGATGATGCAGCTTGATCGCATGAACGCCGAACAGGTCTTTGTGATGCGGCTGCCAGTCGGCAATGATCTTGTTGTCCGGAACATGCAACATGGTTTCACCCTGACTATCTGGATCGGGCCGGGCCGTCGCGCTGTAGCAGCGCCGGCGACCATCGAAAAATTCAAAAGATATTGAGTAGCCTTGTACCGAAATTCCGGCCGCGCTGGAATCGCGCTGACATGACAAGCGATATCAAGGTTAAGCCGAACTCATCGCATGGCCGGTATTCGAGCTAATGAAACCTGACTGCGATCGTTACAATTTGAATAAATACGAAAAGATCTTCGGCTGGATACGCGTGCCGTCGATGACTTCCAACCGGCCGAGACGATTGAGGGTGTGCAGGTTACGGCCCGGCCAATGCGACGATGGCGTCACGTGATGGCGGCGGATCTGCGCGAAGCGTGTTGGCGAGAGCTCGGTGACTTCGGCCAATGCGACAGCCGCACCGTAACCCCGGCTGCAATCCTGCACCGGACGCCATAACTGGCCGTCGCGGATGACGAAATTTCCGGCGGGGCGCGCATTCGCACGATCGAGCAGAACGGGATTCTGTGCATGCGGTAGCCACGGCCCCATCAGGCTGTCTGCGTAATAGATCGACAACGTATCGGAATAGCCGCCCGAACCGTCGCGGGTGACGCCGAACAGATAGTAACGACCTTCGTGTTGCGTGATGGTGGCATCGCCCAACTCGACATCAGAGAGCAACGTGGCATGACGCTCCCACTGATCCGGAAAGCGCTTGCAGCGATAGAGAGAGACCTCATTTGTGGTCGAGCATTCCGGAATCATCCAGAGCTCACCACCATCCTCGATGAGGAATGGATAGGAAAGATGCCACGGCTCTTCGAGCGCGGTGAATATCTCACCGACAGGACCATGTTCGTCGAACTCAATGGCCGCAATGATACCCTTGCCGACGCGATGATCGAGTTCTTCGAAGAACACCACCGTGCGGCCCTGCCATGTCACCGCAAAGGGATCGGCCGCAAAATTATGCGGGCGCTCTTTCAAGCGATGCCATGGCGCTCCGGTGAGGTCATGGTTGCGCCAGACGCCGGCATCGCCGGTAATGCGCCAGCCGATATGCCATTGCGGCGCATAGCAGGCCCAACGATAGATTTTTCGCAGCGCATGCTTGACCAGGCCACTGAGCACGAAGCGCGGCGCCACGGCGATATCCCGCCGTTGCGATGACGGCGCCACCTGAAGCGGCGGACGCGGCACGCCGGTGAGATTGGCGATGACCAGCGTGACCGTGCGGATCATCAGTGAATCCAGCGCCCCGCTCAGCCCATTCGCCACTTCCGAGGACGGATGCCCGCGGTCGATAATCTCGCCGATGACCTCGTCGCGCAATTCGACCACCGGCATATCGCCGGCGAGAATGGCCGTGACAGCCCCGACCTCACCTGCTTCGCCATTGAACAGCGGACGCAGATAGGAGGGCGTCGCGGCCTCGCGCGCCGGAGCATCGGTGAAATCAACGACGATATCGATGGAATCGCCGGGCGGAGACGCCGCGATCGTATCACGATCGACAAGATCGGTGCCGCTTGCACGCCTGCTCTGCAGCAAGCGCTTTTCCAGCGCGAACAGGCACTCGAGATAGCGCGGGGCAGGCGTCGCCGCATCGATCCAGCGCAATTGAACGGTGTGCCCGGCCGCCTGCATGGACCGGACCGCGGCTGCGATCCAGGCCCGCGGGCGCTTGGGATCGCAGCGCAGCTCAACAATCATGGCTGCGGCGCAAGTTGTGCGTCTGGCGCGAAGAGGCCAAGAAGCAGTTGCTCATAGTCATCGACCATGCGTGCGATCGAGTAACGCGCATGCAGGCCGCGGCCGGCCGCGACGAGATCGGCGCGGAGCGACGCATCATTGAGCGCGCGCGAGATCGCATCATGGAACTGGCGATCGTCCGCTGCATCGACGAACAAGGCCGCAGGCTTGCCATCGGCTGCAAGGACTTCGCGCAGGACGGGAAGATCGTTGGCGACGACAGGCACGCCCGCGCTCGCAGCTTCGACGGCTGCGAGGCCGAAAGTCTCTGCTTGCGATGGGAAAACGAAGACATCGAGTGCCGCCAGGAAATCGCCGATCCGTTCGGGCGGCAGTTCACCGGTAAAATATACTCGAGTTTCTAAATGTTTCTCAACGACGAGTTGTCGCAGCCGCATTTCATCCGGGCCTTGCCCGGCAAGCACGAGATGCCAGTCAGGAGAGTCCGCTAGCGCACGTATCGCTGCATCGAGTCGCTTGCCCGCATTGAGACGCGCGACGGAACCGAGCAGCGGAACATCAGGCGGCAAGTTGAAGGCGGCACGCGCCTGCTGCTTTGTGAGCTCCGTCTTTTTCAGATCGAAGCCATGCGGAATGTAGCGCAGCCGCTTGCTATACCTGTTCGGATAGCGGGAATAATCCGCGAGCATGTCGGCCGAATTGACCGTTATCAAGTCGAAGGCGCCAAGCATTCCGAGCGCGAGGTCCGCCGTGCGAACCAGCGGGTTCATCAGCATGCGCGCCGAGACCTGATTGGCGATGACAGGTGCGGAACTCGCAAGACGCGCGGCGATGCCGCCGACCGTGTTGCCATAATGCTGGAATGTCAGGATCGCATCAGGCTGGGCAGCGCGGATTTCGCCCAGCAACTGAAATGGGAATTTCAACGCGCCACCGAGACCACGTGGACGATCGAGGCTGCAATAGCGCGTATTGGGTGGCGCGTCGAAGCTCAGCGACTTGCGATAGAAGAAGAGATGGCTGACCTCATAGCCACGCGCGCCGAGCCCGGCGCCCACCAGACGCGAGATCTCCTGCGCGCCGGCATTTTCGCCCTGGGTCTGGATGAAGAGGATCCGGCGCGACATGCTCAGGTCACGCGCGATGGTGCGTCCGGCACGGCCGCCGGTCGCTTGCGAAACAGGAACAGCACCGACGGATCGATGCCCAGCCAGCGCCGGCACAGCACATTGAGCACGATGGTGACGATGGCCAGGCTGGTGGAGGCGGCCAGCGCCGCTCCCCACAGACCGAAAGTCGGGATGAAGATCGCAAAGCCGATGAAGCGCAGCGTGATATTGGCGGCGACGATAAAGGGATAGCGCCGCTCATGGCCGGCAATCATCAGCACCGACGAGGCGGGGCCGCCGGCCGCATAAAACGCCGTGCCCAGCGCCAGTGTGATGAGCGTCCACTTCTGTGCGACGTAATCCGGGCCGAACAGCGCGAGGATCTTGTCGGCGCCGAACAGAACCAGTGTGATGCCGGTGCCGACGCAGAGCAGCATCATCTCCGCCATCGACTTCAGCACCTTGTTCAGCTCCTGCGTGTCGCCGGAGAAATACAAGGCTGGGATCCGGCGGGTGGACACATTGTGCAGGGCGCCAAGCGCCACGGCGAACATATTGGCGATGCGCGAGGCGACGAAATAGGCGCCTGCAGAGACCGGATCGAGGAACCAGTAAACGATGATGACATCGAAATACTGGTTGATGGTCTCGAGAATGGCCGCAGCCCAGAAGCCGAGTGACGCCCTGATCCAGGTGCCGAATTCCCAGCTCGGCTTCGCAGCCAACAGTTCCTTCGGCAGCCGCCGGGAGATGGCGATGATCTGTACCGCCAGCGCAATGGCGATGCCGATGACCGACAACAGGAAGAATTCATGGATCTCAATGATCGTGCCGGTGACGATCAGGCCGAGCATGACCACGACCACGATGGTGCGCCAGAAGAAGTCGCGCATGCCTTCAGCCAGCAAAACGCTGATGGTGGAGCGGCCGATATGGCTGGACAGCGTGATGGATGAGGAGAAGACGAGGAACAGACCCGTCGCCACCATCAGACGCGGCGTTTCGTCGAGCAGCACGACGCCGATGGTGCCGATGGCAATGGCCAGCAGCAGCGGCGTGACGGCCACGATGGAAAGCGAGAACAGCAGCGATCCCTTGGCGAGATCAGGGCGGCCTGCGACCGCATGTTCATGCAGAGAGCGCAGCACGAACATTTCCTGGCCCAGCACGGCCGCCACGCTGCTGAGCTGACAGACGCAGAGCCACATGGCCAGATGCCCGAAATCCTCCGGCGAGAGAATCCGCGCCGCCAGCGTATACATAGCAAAGGACACGATAGCGCCGCCGAATTGCAGGCCGAATGTCAGCGCCACGCCCTGGGTGAGGTGGCGAGAGACGACCGAGCCGAGCAGGCCCCTGGCTTTATGAATGGCGGACAATATCATCCTGGCAGCAATATCGGTGCGAATGGGACCGGGACAGAGCTAGCACGCTCCGCCTTGCCGTTCATCGAAAGCCTGCGCAGATTCGGCGCGCGGGCGACATTATTGATTTTAACCTTGCTTCTTCAGAAGCAGATACAAAGCGAGCGGATTGGTTTTCAGGTAACGCCAGCCGAGCCGTCGCGGCTCCAGCAACATGCGCCACAGCCATTCGATGCCCATCGCCTGCATCCAGGCCGGCGCACGCTTCTTCAGGCCGGAGACGAAATCGAACAAGCCACCCGACGTCTTGATGACACCGACTGATGTGAGGCGATGGCGGTGCCGAACGATGAAGCGCTGCTCGCGCGGCACGCCCATGGAGATCCACAGGATGTCCGGCTGTAGCGCACAGATCTCGGCGCAGACCGCGACCTCCTCGGCCTCGTCGCGGAAGAAGCCGTGGCGATGCCCGACCATCTTGATCCCGGGATATTTGGCTTTCACGGCCGCGACCGCCGCAGCATTCGCATCTTCCGTCGCGCCGAGCATATACATGCTGGCGCCGCGCGCCGTCGCTTCGGCGGCGACGTCGTAAAACAGATCGGAGGTGGCGACGCGCTCGGGCAGCCCTTCCGCGTCATGCAGGCGCGAGGCGAACACATGCGCCATGCCATCCGCATGGATGGCATCGGCCTGCATGAACAATTCGCGTTCGACGCTATCCACCGCACAGCGATAGGTGACCTCGCCATTGGTCGAAGTGAGATAGGCCGGAAAGCGCCACAGCTCGCTGCGTCTCAGCGCTTCATCGACGATGACGCGGGCGGTCTCCTTGCTGTCGGCAGCAACCACCGGGAGCCCGCCAAGCGACACGCGACGCCAGCGATGAAATACATTGCCGCGCCGATCGGGCGACAGGCGCCGCTCTTCCAGGCCGAGTTCGGCGAGATTGGCCTGCGTGGACGTGAATGATGAGACGCGACGATCCGAAGCGTCACGGCGATCGGCAGGTGCGAGCGTCGCAGCTTCGCTGTCATCGCCGGCGGCGATACGCGTCACATCTTTAGCGATTTCGTTGTGCGATCCAACCATACGCGTATCCTTATACGCATATGATTACATGTGTAGTAAAACTGCACCGTGAATAGGTACAGACTTAAGCGCTGGTTAACCGAATGGCAGAAACTCGTAATTGCGAGCTTCCCGTTAACGATCTGTTAGACATCGTGCGGCGCTGAGACGGGCAGTCTATGGTTAACTACACAATGCACAGCGCCGCTCCCGAAATTGCGAGATCATCGAAAGTCCGGCGAACAGTCCGGCTTCAACTTGCGTTTGTCTTTTTGACACGCACCGGCGCAGGCGCACTGGTGGCCAGTGCGAAAACGGTGACGCCGAGAGCGGCAGCGATATAGGGAAGAATGGTTAGAGCCAAAGTCGCCTCCTGTCGAAATTGATTTTCGATCGTGCGACCACCATTGCCCTCGCGACCTTCCCTGCGGCCTAACAGGCGTGGTTGCCGACAGGTGAACGCCGGCGATGGTTGAGAGAAGACAAATTGTGCGAGATGCATTCAGCGGGCGCTAACTATTCCAGCCCTGAAAAGACGCTGAAATCAGCTGTTTCTCGCTTTAACGCGACGCACTCGGAGAGCTGAAATTCGCTAACCATTGAGCGATCAAGGACAAGGTTATCGCGCGTTAAAACGATCTTGCTCATATGGGCTCGTCGGAAGATCAAGGCTGCTTTCGAGCTTGCCCAGAATTCCTGCGAGTTGCGTGCGCTCCTGCTGCGACAGGCAGGACAGGATCTCGCTCTCCTTGCCGAGAAGGCGCGGCCACAATTCATCAAACAGCTTGCGACCGGCCGCAGATAATTTCAGCTCGAAGGCGCGGCGATCATCGCTGCTCTCGATGCGATCGATCAGCTTGCGCTCCAGCAAAGCGGTGACGGCGCGGCTGATGGTCGATTTATGTGTGCGCGTGCAGGCCACGATGAATTGCGCGCTGCATGGTTCGTCGCGAAAGCCCAGCGTCGCGAGAATGCGCCATTCCGGAATATCGAGGCCATAGCTGGTGCGATATTCGTCCGACAGCGCCGCGCTGACCTCCGCCGCCAGCCGGTTCAGGCGGAACGGCACGAAACTGAAAAGATTGAACTCACTCATCCGGCATCCGTGAAAATTTTAGCGCAGCTGGCTTGACGATCGCTCGCGATCGGAGCTTAGATGGTTGCATATGAAACTAATATAGCGGGAATTCGTCGCTCCGGCCAGTCCGATGATGGCGCCCACCCGCAACCGGGAACGCAAGGACGTGGGTGATGGCGCAGCAGAGCCGTCAATTCAGCTATTCCAGGCATGCTGACCAGGCGCATGCCCCTCAGGCGGCCGCGCATCATCCTGTCGTGGTGGTCGGCGCCGGTCCGGTGGGGCTGTCGCTGGCCATCGATCTCGCTTTGCGCGGCCAGAGAGTCGTGCTGCTCGACGACGCCGACCGGATCGGCGAAGGGTCGCGCGCCATCTGCTTCTCAAAACGCTCGCTCGAATACTGGGATCGCCTCGGCGTCTCCGACCGCATGACCGAGAAGGGCGTGGTGTGGAATGTCGGCAAGATCTTTTCGGGCCCGGAGCTGCTCTATCAATTCGATCTGCTGCCCGAAGCCGGACACAAGATGCCGGCCTTCATCAACCTGCAG
Organism: Bradyrhizobium ivorense; assembly: GCA_943372615.1. GTDB lineage: Bacteria > Pseudomonadota > Alphaproteobacteria > Rhizobiales > Xanthobacteraceae > Tardiphaga > Tardiphaga ivorense_A. Next base: position 11,113 of record CALRZK010000018.1, read on the forward strand.
CAATATTACGCCGAGTCTTTTCTGGTCGATCGCCTGCGTGATCTTCCCGACATCGACCTGCGCTGGCGCAACAAGGTCACCGGCCTGGCGCAGCGCAATGATCATGTCGAGCTCACCATCGATACGCCGGATGGGCCTTATGCACTGCGCGCGGATTATGTGGTGGCCTGCGACGGCGCGCGCTCGACCTTGCGCGACATGGTCGGCGCGACGTTCGATGGCGAAGTGTTCGAGGACCAGTTCCTGATCGCCGACGTCAAGATGACCGCGGAATTTCCGACCGAACGCTGGTTCTGGTTCGACCCGCCCTTCCATGCCGGCCAATCGGCGCTGCTGCATCGCCAGCCCGACGATGTCTGGCGGATCGACCTGCAGCTCGGTCGCAATGCCGATGCGGCCGCAGAGCGACAGCCCGAGAAGGTGCGCCCGCGCATCGCACGCATGCTCGGGCATAACGATTTCGAGTTCGAGTGGATCTCGGTCTACAAATTCCAGTGCCGTCGCATGCAGCGCTTCGTGCATGAGCGCGTGATTTTTGCCGGCGATGCCGCGCATCAGGTCTCGCCTTTCGGCGCGCGCGGGGCCAATTCCGGGTTGGAAGATGCGGAGAATCTCGCCTGGAAGCTCGACTTGATCCTGCGCGGCGAAGCGCCCGCTTCGCTGCTCGCGAGCTACGATATCGAACGCGGCCATGCGGCGGACGACAATATCCGCGCCTCCACCCATGCCACCGACTTCATGGCACCGCCGTCTCCGCAGGAGCAGCGCCTGCGTCAGGCCGTTCTCGCCCTCGCCAAGGAAACGGATTTTGCCAAGCGCATGATCAATGGCGGGCGGCTTTCGGTGCCTTCGGTCTATCCATCGCCTTTGTCCACGGCAGATGATGAAGCTTGGAGCAACGGCCCCTGTCCAGGCACCCATATGCCCGATGTGCCGCTGGCCAGTGACGATGGCGCCAACCTGTTCCTGTCGGAGTGCTTTGCCGCGGCAGGGCGCGGCTTCACCGTGCTGCACACCGATGCCAGCGCGATCGAACTGCCCGATGGCGTTTCGCGTCTCGTGATCGGCGACGATGCGCAACTGCGCGACACCGGCGGCCTGCTCAGGCAACGCTACGGCGCGGAGCCCGGCATTGCCTATCTGCTGCGCCCGGATGGCTATGTGGCCGCCCGTTTCCATAACCCGACTCCGCAAGCGATCGCCGCAGCTCATGCGCGCGCCAGTGGCCGGGCGTGAGGATCGATGATGGCGCTGTCCACGCAATCCAATTTCCCCAATCCCGACATTGCCTATCGCTGCATCGTCGAGGCGCATCGCGGCCTCAGCGACGCGCAAAGCGCTGCATTCGACACAGCGCTGGTGCTGATCCTCGCCAATCACATCGGTGACATCGATGTGCTGAAGGATGCACTGGCGCTCGCGAAGCGACGGTTGCCGGAAACAGGGCACGATAGATGAAGGTCGTTATTGCGAGGAGCCTCTTGGCGACGAAGCAATCCAGTCTTCGATTGTGGCTTTCTGGATTGCTTCG
>CALRZK010000019.1:0-12633 GCA_943372615.1 Bradyrhizobium ivorense
TCCAAAGCTGCAGTTTGGATCATTGTCTAGCAGTGCGATATTGTTGTTGCCGCACAAAATAATTGAAGGGCGCGCGCAGAAGGCGCTGGTGAGGGATTATGGGTGCTCGGGGGTCGTGGCGTAATGCGGATCATAATGCGCTCACGTCGCGCTGCTCCACCCAGTTGGGTGAAAACAATCGCATAACCGCCTCTCACATAATCTACGACACTCAATTCGACGAATTTCGCGCGACTGATGCCTGCAAGGTAGCTTCTCGTGCTTGATATCTCCAAACCTTCAAAGGTTCAGACGAAGTCAAGTTCTCCATCGTTCGTAAGAAACATTTATCTGGACGCCAACGCAACTGTACCACCGCTATCCGCAGTGACCGACGCCGTATCCGCCGCGATGAGAATCTCGACCGGCAATCCCTCCAGCGCACACGCTGGCGGAGCCTCGGCAAGAAGGTCGCTCGAGACGGCGCGGGAACAGGTTGCGGGGCTGCTCGGCGCGGCCGAGCCGGAAACGGTCTATTTCGTGTCCGGCGGGACCGAAGCCAACAATACAGTGGTCGCTTCGTTCGCACGCCGAGATGCACCGCCCACCTTCCTGCTTGCGGCGGTCGAACACCCTTCGATCATCGAGCCGACGCTTGCGCTGGCTCCGAACCGCGTTTGCTGGCTGAGCGTGGATGAAAACGGCCGTATCGACGTCGAGAGCGCGCGCCGTTGCGCGAGACAGGCGGCCGGCGACGTAGTCGTGCTGGTTCAGTCCGTTAACAGCGAAACCGGCGTGATCCAGCCGGTCGGCGACGTCGTGGGCGCTGTGCGGTCGGTGAGAGAGGATGCGTTCATTCACCTGGATGCCGCTCAGGGGGTCGGGCGCATCCACCTAGAGGTCGCCAAATCCTTCGATTCGATCGGTTTTTCGGGACACAAAATTCACGGCCCGCATGGTTCCGGCGTGCTCGTCCTCGCCGACCGAAGCCGTTTGGATCCCTTGCTTATGGGCGGCGGACAGGAGAGCGGCGTGCGATCCGGCACGCAGAACGTAGCCGGCGCCGTCGGTCTCGGCGTCGCCGCGCGCCTGCGATCGCAATCCTTCGACGAAGCAAACCAGCATATGCGCACGTTGCGGGACCGGTTCGAGAGGTCGATCGCGGACGCGCTGGGCGACCGCGTGAAGATCAACGGCGCCACGTCGCCACGCGTGTCGAACACGACCAACCTTCGGTTCGAAGGAGTGGACGGGATGCAACTGCTGGCACAGCTCGATGCCGCCGGCGTCATGGCGTCCCAAGGATCGGCATGCGCCAGCGGACGTCCGGAGCCTTCCCGCGTGTTACGGGCTATGGGCCTTTCGGAGGACGAAGCCTACTCCAGCCTCCGTTTCTCCTTCTCGGTCCTGAACGGGCCGGGAGACGCGACGGAAGCGGCCGAGATCGTCGTCGCCACAGCCAGGAGATTGATGCGATGAGCTCGGCTAAATCGCCAGCCCCGCAGAAATTCGAATACGGACGTCATGAGACGTTTGCGATCCGTCATGGTTGGCTCAGCAAGGGCCTTGTCCGCATGCGCGACCCCGAAACTGGATTCCATGCGAACTTGGAGACCGCAGACGCGCTCGGTCTCGGCAGCAAAATGGTCAAGTCCCTTTCGTATTGGATGGAAGCATCTGGCGTCGCCTCCGTAAACGCCCAATCCAGACCGCGCCACCTGACGGTCTCTCCCACGGGGGAAGTCATCGCGGTACGCGATCCATACTTCGAATTCCCCGCTTCCTGGTGGTTCGTTCATCTCGCGATCGCGAGCCGGGACGGTTCGATCTTCGGCTGGTTCTTCAACGACTATCAGGCTCGAAGTTTCGACCGCCTGGATTGCGTCGATGCCTATCAACGACATCTTCGCGATCGCGCCAGCAAGACACCGAGCGTCGAGATGATCCAGCGCGACGTATCCTGTCTTCTCGCCAGCTACGCGGACGAGCCCGGTAAGGCGCAGGACCCGGAAGACGGAACCATCTGCCCGCTCACCGATCTCGGGCTGCTTTCCTTCCATCGCGACACCCGCCGCTTCGAGCGCGTCGCACCCCTTGATGGGATCTCCCCCGAGCTTCTTCTCGCCTGTGCGGCCAAGGTTGGACAGGTCGCGGGACTTGAGGCCGTCGGAATCGCGGAGCTGTCGACGCTGAGGCACGGTCCCGGCCGGCTGTTCCACATGCAGGCGGATGCGATCGACGAAGTGGCCGCGGACGCCGCACGTCGATACGCGCGCCATGGCGTGACGTTCGACCGTCTCGGCGGGGAACGCCGGTTCAGAGCCGCGCACAAGACCCCCGAATACTGGCTTGCCTGCCACTACGACCGCATCGGAGCATCGACATGACGGCTCCCGACTTCTTCCGCGCGGTCAATCTGCGCTCCGATCTCGATCATCCGCGCCGGCTGAGCCACTACCATCCGACGACACGCTCGATCGCAGTCGTCGAAGCGGTCATGCGCAACGACGCTTCGATCGTGATTGCCGCCTACGGAAGCGGAAAATCCCTCGCGGCCGGCGTCGGCGCACTCATCGTCCGCAACGACGCCGCTGCCAAGGATGCTCTCGTCCCTGTCCTGCGGCGGATGAAACACGTCGATCCCAAACTCCAGAGCAAGGCCCGGGAGCGTGCTTCCTCGAGGGTCAAGGGTCTCGTCGTCAACCTGGCGGGCTACGCCCCGGACATCGTCGAAGCGATCGTCTCAGCCATCGGTGCCCCGAGGCGGATCAAGGAGCTGGATCGCCTGCTGGTCTACATCTCCGAAGAGGTCAAAGCGGATCACATCGCGATCATCTGGGACGAGTTCGGAAGGCACCTCGAGGGTCTGGCAGCGGAAGGAAGAGCGCGCGATCTCGATCAGGTGCAGCGCCTAGCGGAATGGACGTCGCGATCGAAGAAACCGACCGCAAGTCTGACGCTCCTGCTTCATCAGAATCTGTCGGCCTACGCGGGACGTCTGAATCAGACCTCCCGTAACGAGTGGAAGAAGGTCGAAGGGCGGTTCCGTCAGCTGCGCTTCGTCGAGGACAGCAAGGAGCTCTATTCTCTCGTCGCAGCGGCGACGGCTCAACGCCGGTCGAGGAACGTCAATCCTCCGCCGGCCGTGATCGCATCGGTCTCGAAGGCCGCCGCCCAGTCGAAGTGGTTCGACGGCCCGCGCCCGGCGAACGAGATCGGCCAATTACTGACGCTTGCCTATCCGGTCTCCGCGGGCGCCCTCCAGGTACTGCCGCAGCTCGTCGCGCGGATCGGCCAGAACGAGCGCAGCATCTTCTCATTCCTGGCGGCGATGGACCTGTCCAAGCCGGTCGGGGTCGAACAGGTCTACCGCTTCTTTTCCGAATCCATGCGGACCGATGCCGGCCCTGGCGGGTCGCAGCGCCGATGGCTGGAGACCGAAAGTGCGCGTGCTAAGGCCGACACCGACCTCGAGCGCGAACTTCTCGCCGCGACATGCCTGTTCCAACTCGGCGCCAGCGGCGAGCGCGGTCGCCTGACGAAAGCGGCTCTGGTCACGGCAGTCGCATCCCGCGGCATCCCGGTGGCACAGGTCAGCTCGGCGCTCGGAAGGCTGCTGGCGAAGCGCTTGCTGATCCATCGCGAGCGCACCGACGACGTCTCGCTTTGGCACGGCATCGACGTCGACATCCCCGCGCGCGTGGCCGAGGAATGTGCCCGCCGCGAGGACCAGTTCGAACTGCTCCCGTTCCTCAATGCGCGGCACCCAGCTCCGATCCTGCGCGCACCGAGACACAATGCAAGGCTGGGCACCTCGCGCTATCTCGCAGGCCATTACGTCCTTCCGTCCGAACTGTCCGAGATCGCCTCCTCGGATCCCGAAGCGGATTGGGGGTCCGTGCTTTTCGTCATCGCCGATACCCAAGAAGGATTGGTGGCGGCAAAGGCGGCCGCCTGCGCTTCCGGCAAGGATGGGCGCAGGATCGTCGTCGTGCCCCGCGCTCCTCTCGCGGTGAACGAAGCGGCGCTCGAACTGGCATCTCTCGAGGCGCTTCGCGAGGACGAGGAATTCCTCGCCCGTGATCCTCTGGTAAGATCGGAACTCGACGAGCTTCTTGCCCTTGCCCGCCGTCAACTCGCGGCGACGCTCCATAGACTCACGAGCGATCGCGCCGGTGGTGCCGAATGGTTGTTTGCGGGACGTTCGCTCGAAGTGACACCGGACCGGCCGGCCTCGATCGCCGCATCCGATTTGCTCGACGCCTGGTATCTGGACAGCCCGAGGATCATCAACGATCAGCTCATGCGGCAACGGATATCGCGCCAGATGAGCACGGGGCGAGTCCGCATCGTCATGCGGACCTTGGAGCGTTCGCAGGAGGCCCGCTTCGGCTATCCCGAGAACGACGGATCGGTCGAGGCGTCCATCTACAGGACCGTGTTCGAGCGTACCGGCCTCCATCGGCTTCATGAAGGAAAATGGGGCTTCGCTTCTCCCGAACAGATCGTCGATCCCGGTCTCCGGCGCGCCTGGACCACCGTCGAGCGTTTCTTCGCGATACCCATGGGCCGTCCCCGCCCGCTTTCCGAGCTGGTCTCCGAATTGGCCCGCCCGCCCATCGGCATGCCGCTCGGCGTGATCCCGATCGTCGTAATGGCGGGGTATCGCGCCTTCGCTAAGGTCGTGTCCCTCAGGACCGACGGCTCCTACGTGCGGGATATCCTCGGCTTCGAGGCGAGCAAGATGTTCGCCGAACCCGAGCGACACACCGTGGAGGTCCACGCAGGTGGAGAGACGATCGCGACCTATCTCGCCGAACTCGCCTATGTGCTGACTCATGAACGTCCCGGTCCCGACGACGAGCGACTGCGGTTCGCGTCCGACGCGTTCGTCCGCTGGCAGGCGGCGTTGCCGGAGGGCGCGAGGAAGTCGACGCGGGTGTCGCCCGCGACCGAGCGCTTCCTCGTCGAGATCAACCAGGATCACGATCCGGCACGCCTTTTCCTTCAGACCATGCCTGCAATGTTCGGAACCAAGGGCGACCTAACAAACGTGATCGCGGCCATCGAAGCGATACGCAACGAGATCGACTCCATCCTTGACGGATACCTGGAAGAAGCGGTCGAGATCATAGGCAGGACGTTCCGGATCGGCGGAAGCGCCGATGCCGTGACCTCGCTGCAGGACTGGCTGTCGTGCCTCGACGTGGACTCTCTCGCCCGGCGCGATGATCTAAGGATGACAGACCGCGCCATCCTGCGTACGGCGCGCGATACCACGAACGGGCGCTACACGCCGCAAAGCCTCGCGCGGAGCATCAGTTCGATCCTCATGCAGCGAGGTTTCGAGCAGTGGCAGGATTCGACGGCCGGCCAGTTCGCCCTGCTGGTTCGCGAATGCCGTGCCCGCATCGAGGACACCGCGCTCGCAAGCGATCGCCCGGACGCCCGCCTCGCGCCGATCATCAGAAACCGCATCGGAGAGCTCGAAGGTCTGCTCGAACGGATCGTGCCTAGCGAGCCGCGCCTCGTCGCCAATGCCGGAGGAAGGTCATGAACATCACCCCCGCACGTTTCCACGAAGCTATTCTGGACACGACACGTCGCCACATCGTGCCCCTATCCGGTGGCAAGGACTCGACCGCGCTCGCGGTCTATCTTTCCCAGAACTTCCCCCAGGTGGAATTCGAATTCGCGTTCTGCGATACTGGCGCCGAGCTTCCCGAAACGTACGAATATCTCGAACGCCTCGAGCATGTGCTGGGCAGGCAGATCCACCGCATTTCCGCGCTCGCGCTGCTTCAACTGAAGGAGAAGCCCGGCCGAACAGCCTTCGACATCATCCTGTACGAACATTTCGCCGGCTTCCTCCCCAGCGCGCGCTCGCGCTGGTGCACGCGCATGCTGAAGATCCATCCATACGAACAGTATATCGGATCGGAGCCCGCCTATTCGTACATCGCGATCCGGGCCGACGAGAACCGCGCCGGCTACACGGGCAACGGCAAACCGGTACTGCTCTCCGAGCAGCCCAACATCCTGCCGGTCTATCCCTTCAAGGATCGCGGTCTACGTCTATCCGACGTTCAGAGGCTGCTCGACGACAGCGGCCTCGGCGCGCCTGGCTACTACGAATGGCGCAGCAGATCCGGCTGCTACTTCTGCTTCTATCAGCAGATCGGCGAGTGGCAGGGGCTGAAGGAGCGGCACCCTGACCTGTTCTCGAAAGCGAAGGATTACGAGGAGACCAGCAGCGGCCGCGGCTACACCTGGGTAGACGGACGGTCGCTCACCGAGCTGGAGCGTCTGCCCCGGCGAGCCATGAAGCCCAAAGCCGACGATGCCGGCTGCGCCATCTGTCATCTTTGAGGTCGCCATGCCCTCCCGCTTCATCGACTTCCTGTCGCAGTACGGTCCGAGTGCGGCGACGGATGCGCTGGTGGACGAACATGCTCCGGTGCTAGTCGAGGAGTTCGGCATCACCCGACCCATCGAGATCCCGCCGCCGCGGTTGAACGACATAGTCGAGGCGCTGAAGGGAGAGCGACCGAAGAGCGTCATCCTCACTGGCACCGCCGGTGACGGGAAGACGTTCCACCTTCGAAAATTCCTGATCGATCTCGTCGGCGACGTCGCGGAAGCCTCCGCCCTTTGGGCCAAGGCTTCCGATGACAGCGGCAGCGTCGAATGGACGCTTCCTTCCGGACCCAAGCTCCGCATCATCCGCGACGTGAGCGCGCTGCCCACCGCGCAGAAGATCGCTCAGATCCGTGCCTCGGCGCAGTCGATCATGTCCGCTCAACCCAAGACCGTGTTCGTGATGGCCGCCAACGACGGCCAATTGCTCGACTCCTTCTCGGCGGCCGCATCGGATGGCTCGGAGACCGCGAAACTTTGCGGTGAGATCTATCGGGAAATGATCGGCATGATGCGGGCCGGCAGAGAGACCCCCGCCGCGAAGTTCGCGTTCTCGATGTTCAATCTGAGCCACACGCTGGACGATGCGTCGCTCGACGCGCTTCTGGACGCCGTCCTTCTTCATCCGGATTGGGATGACGGTTGCGGAAGCTGTGCGCGCGTCTCCAGCGAGACGTCACCCTGCCCGATCCGCTACAATCGCACCCTGCTCGCCGGCACCGACGGCAGCCCGTCCTTCCGTGCCCGTATCAAGACGCTGGTCCGTCTTTCTGCGGCCAACGATCAGCACATTCCGATACGATACATCCTGATGCTGGTCGTCAACATCCTGCTCGGGTCCTCCCAGAAACCTTCGCGGCCGTTGCTGAACTGCGCCACGGTGCTCAAGAGCAGGACACCGCTCTACAAGTATACAAGTCCGTACGACAACGCTTGCGGCGTGAACATCCGCGACCCGGAGAAGCGGCGCAAAAAACCGTTCTTCGCCATGGTCTCATCCCTCGGGATCGGCATCGAAACGGACAACGAGATCGACACCCTGCTTCTTGCCAGAGATGCGGGGAACGCCGTGAGAGCGTCGTTGTTCGAGAAAGACAAGATCTACGGCGAACTCGTCTTCGACGGACCGCTCGACCACTACGCAAAGCGGGGTTCCGAGCGTCAGGGCGCGCAGGAGGCGAAGGATCTGCGAGACGCCCTGCAGGCGCAGCGCCGCAGACTGTTCTTCAAGCTGGGGGACGAGGCGGCTCCCGGCAGCGGCATCTCGCCCTGGCGTCTGACCGTGTTTCGCCACGCCGGCGAGTACGAGCAGATCTGTTCGAACCTGCAATCCGATCTGCCGACCGGTGACGCCCTCCGCCAGATAGTGCTCGGCATCAACAGAACGCTGACCGGGTTGATGGCCAGCGATGGCGAGAAGCTGTGGCTGACCGGCGTCGTCGGCCGTGCGGACGGCAACGGCGGGCGTCTCGCCATGGGCGAGCCGCTCGGCGTCGTGGGAAGCAGCTGGGCAAGGGTGCAATTGAAGTTCGACCAAGGGCGCTCCTGTCCAGAACTGACCGTCACGGAGAAGGGCAATCCCCGCATTCTGCCGGGCCTCACGATCACGCCGCTCCTGTTCGAGTATCTGAAACGCGTCGCGGGCGGCTCGCTTCCTTCAAGCTTTTCCAGACAATGCCACCAGGAAATCAGGCATTTCGCAGTGCGTCTGGCGTCCATGCTCTACGGACAGTCCGATCAGGAGACAACGGTGATACGCATGGTCGACCTGGACGCCTCTGGACGGCTTCACGACAACATCCTCGAGATAGGGGTCTGAGATGCCTATTCAGGACAAAGACAAGGTTCTGCTGGCGCCGGGGGCGCTTGCCATTCCGAGCGAGCTCGAACTGCGCAACGTCAAAAACTGGCCGGAATACGCGATCTGGGGGCTCGCCCTCCACCAGGAGCAGCTGCCTTGGTTCACCCTCGTTGAATTCATCCAGATCTGCGCCGACAAGCATCGGCGACAGCCAGCGGCCTCGAGCAACAATCCGATCTTCGACGTAACGACCGCCACCAGACCGGCCGACCCGCTTCACGAAGCCTTCAACTACTCGATCCGGGCCAACATGCTGCTGCGGCATCTCGTCTTCCGGGACGAAGAGATCGACCGTCTCCGGAAGGAGCTCGGTCCGATGGCCGACGACACTGCCTTGTGGAGCGCCTGGCTAGAGAAATCCAAGGAAGACATCGAGCAGCATATTCCGGACGGCTATGTGGCGAGGGTGCGCGCGGCGCTCGGTCCCGAGTTCGAGAAGTTCGCCACGGCGGTGGAACTGCTCAGGGGCGCGGAGGTGGAGGCCGGGAGCCGCCGGCGCATCACCTCCCGTCATCTTCTCCCGCTCGGTTCGGCCATGCTTTTTGCCGACGGCGGCGTCAAGAAGGATGGGCAAATCGAATACGATCGTCGCTTCATGCGAAGGACTGGCGAGCTGGTTTGGCTCATGATCAACCGATCGGCGAAGCGCGAAGAGCTCGGAAAGATTATCGAAGAGCGCTTTTTCCGCCGCAACGACGTGCTCAACAGAGCCGCGACCATCCTCGCGGCCGACGAAGGGTCCGTTCAGGACGGCGTTTCCGGACACTGCCGCTGCATCGGCTATCTGCCTATGCCGAAGATGCAGGTCTACGAAGACCTGGCGGCGGATCTCGCGAAGGTCCTCGGGATGAAGGGACTTCACCTCTCGATCTGTCTGGACGCCGCCATGCGCCTCGTCGGATTTCACCTCATCCGCTACATGGTGCAGCGCTCCATCGACGTCGCCGGCGAGGCCGCCTACTCGCCGTTCCTGCTCGATCTCGTCGGAACGAGCAGCCCACACATCGTGAGACGCTCCAAAGAGCATTTCATGGCGCACAGGCAGCTACCCGATCGGGCCGTCGAACGGTATTTCGCTGACTTCGCCTCCTCCAAGGAGTGGACCGAAATCAAGTCGAAGCACCGGCCCATCAGCGCCGCACAAGAACTGATCCTGCAAAAGTTCGGCTACGCGCCCCCCCTGGAAGATACCGACGACCAGCTGTCAGCCGCTCGCCAGACCGCAGTGGACTCGGCGCTTTCGTCGATCGGAGCCATTCTGCCCGCCTACGGCAGCCGTATCGGCCTACTCACGTCGCGGCGAGGATCCGGTACCTGGTACGGTCCGAACGACCAATTCCTGGAAGTCTTGGTACTGGCGAACGTGACCGGTCCGATGGAGTTCCAGAAATTCCTCCGTTTGATCTTCGAGCGGTACAAGATCGTGGTCGGCCGTCACGAAGCGCTCGATCCGCAGGCCTATGGAAGTCTGCCGGCTCCCGTCCAGGATCTCGAGCGCAACCAGACCCGGTTGGAGGAACGACTCCGTATGCTGGGCCTGCTCGAGCGAAAGTCGGACGCTATCGCCTTCGTCATCAATCCCTATCTGCCGGAGCGGGCCTATGCCGCAGCTTGACGCCTGCTCACTCGTCGCCGAGGTCGCAGCACGGCGCGTCGAAGAGATGGTCTCCGACAACGGAGACGGGGTACGGTCCCTGCTTGCTCTCGTCGGCTTTCCTCCCGAGCAGACCGAAGCGATCGGCACGCTCCTCAAGGGACGACATCCGCGCTACGAAATCGTCGTGAACGAAGCCGGCAGCAACGCCGTCGACTACCGCAACCGGCGCTCGCCCGGCTTCGAGGCAACGATCATCTCGATTCCGCTCGACGGACTGACAAGCGTGGAGCAAAGCCTCGGACACGTGTCCGTGGTGGGCGAACCGGCCATTCTCGTCCCATCGGAAGCCGCGACATGGGCATCCATCGCGCTGCATGCCTATACGATGAATCCGAACGACGAGATTCTCGGGCAGTTGAAGAACGTCATCGAAGGCTTGCTTAAGTCGGAGGTGGCCAACTCGGCGACGATGGTAGGCACCTTCGTGAGCGCCGTGGTCGGCCTTCATGCGGGGAAAAGCGGCCTACCGATCGCGGACGCCGTCCGTCAAAGCGTGCATCTGCTTCAACTTGTCGCTCCGCCGCTGGACGGAAAGACGAAGAGCATCGTCGCCAGCGCCGCAGAGGCGAAGCGTTACTTCCTTCGCGCTCGTACCGACTTCAGGCCGTTTCTCGACCTGCAGACGCCGGACGGCAAGAACGTCGGTCGCGACGATGTCCTCAAGCGCATCGAGGAGGACGCCAAGACGAGGGGCGCGGATGCCGCCGCCGCCGCGGTGCGCAACGCCGTAAAGACGTTGGTGGAGGACCGTAGCATCCGTGCGGACGTCTGGACCGCCGCCAAGGAAGCGGTCGCGAAATTTTCTTGGGAGCAGTTGGAGCCCTACTTCGCCGACCGCCGCGCCAAAGCGGCGCCGTCCAAGCTCGGCGCCGAAACCCTCGCCTTCTTCGACGACGAATTTCCCGGTGAACTGACCGATGCTGACAAGGAGCTCGTCGCGCCGCTGAAATCCGAGACTTCCAAGGCCGCCATCACAGACGAGGTCCGCGATTTCTTTTCGCGTCATCGCGACCGGATCAAGGACAATGCCGCGCTGATGAAGCGCTGGCAGCGCCTTGTCTTCCGCAAAGAAATAGAAGACGAGGATCTCCTGGGCGGCCTGCTCAGGTTGGCGGAGCGCGTCGCGATCGAGGGAGCGGACGACGATCTCAAGGATCCCGTGCTGCACGTCAGGCTTGCGAACGGCGAGAAGAAGAGCTTCTGGACTGAATCCCAGAACACGTCGCTCTGCCGATATCTAAGGGATCGCTACCGCGGCCTGGCGATCGCGTTGGGGCCGAGCGTCAACCTCGATTTCGGGAAATGTTGGGAATCGAAGTTTCCTTGGGACGACACTAGGCTCGACCCAGTAACGACGACCTCCAAGGCGTACGTCGAATTCCATTTCGAAGGATTCCTCGTCGAGAGAGCCCTGATCGGAGGCGACGGCAAGGTCGACAAGAACACGCTCAGCAAGGCGCCGGCAGGCAAGCTGGTCTGGCAGCCGCCCGTCCATTCGGTAGTGACAGCGTTCACATCCGACCTGAACGTTCACGCTCCGGGACCGAGCCTCGACGCATTCATTCTGGAGGCAGGTGCCGTCGCCGCCCGCGGCAAGACCGGTCGAAAGGTCGCGGACCTCCATAACCGGGCCAGCATCGTCGGCTCTCTCCACGCCAGCGAAGGCCCTCTCTTCGATCCTGACCGCGACGGGGCGCGCGTCGACATCTCCGTCGAGACGGCGATCGCCAAGCTCAAGGACAATACCATTCTGGCTCCCGCCGATGCGGACGACGTATCTAAGGCCTGGCTCGAATTCGCGGCCGAATACAAGACGGCGCTCAGGGATCTTGCCTACGGTAGCGGCCTAGCCGCGCCCTCGCTCGTCAAGCAGGCGAACCTCTACGGCCAGCTCCTGGAGTGTCTGGCGCTCAAGGCCCGTGCGCCGCGGTGCCGGACCGAACTCTGGAAACCGATCACGCGGATCGGCACCGTACGCGTCGCGGCGGATGCCGCATCCGTCATCGTCACCCCATGGCATCCACTGCGCCTCGTCGAAACGGCGGCGAAAGCCGCTCAATGCGGCCAGGCGATCGCGACGATCGTGGTCGACCGCGTGCGAAGCGGGATGTCGGATTTCGTGGAAAGGCGAGTTGCGGGGTTCAGGCAGTCCTACTACGGAGACATCTGCTTCATCGAGGAGGCGGACGGTCGAGAGCCGTCGCTCGGCATAGAGGTCGAACGGGTCGGCGATTTCGGTCTGCTGCAGTCGCCTACGAGCGGAGCCGCAGCCGCCCTGCTCGACGACACGGCACAGAACGCCGTCGAAGCGTTCGAAGAGGTCAGCGACCGTTATCTGGAACTGCGTCCTCACGAAAAGGATCATTTCAGCACGGCGATATACAACGCGGAATCGGCGGAGCTGCCCTCCCTGCTTGCCGACGCCCTCGGTCAGAAGGTCGCCGGCGAGCGAGACTTCCGCTGCGAGCTGACCATCATGCACGACGATCCGGACAGGCTCCGCCGGATCTATCGCGAACAGACCGAGCGGATCGGGCGGGAGCTCGCCGGTGCTCTCACGACGGAGGCGACCAGAACGTATCTTTCGCGGCTCCGGGTCGGCTTCCTGTCGTCGAACCCGGCCGCCCGGGACGGCGCCATCGACGTCAAGCCCCACGACCTCGTTCTGATGCAGGACACCATCTCCCGTCTCGCCAGGATCGCCTGGCGCCGCCATCCG
>CALRZK010000020.1:0-12566 GCA_943372615.1 Bradyrhizobium ivorense
GTGGTCGAGGACTATCTCGCCTCGCGCGGCATCCAGACCTGGAGCGCGGATTTCCCGGCCGATGACTGGCGCCATGTTTCGTCGCAGACGGTGCATAATCTCGCGCTGTCCCGCCTGAAGGCCAAGGGCAAAGGCATCCTGCTGCTGCATGACATCCAGCCGCGGACCGTCGCCGCCCTGCCCGGCATTCTCCGCGACCTCAAGGCCGGCGGCTATCGCATCGTGCATGTGGAAGCCGCGACGCCAGACAAGCCGAAGACGCCGACCCAACCGACGGATTGGGATCTCCATCCGGTCTCCGAGACCGTCGCGATCACCCATTGGCACAAGATCCCGCGTTTCGCCTTCGCGCGTGTCGACATGCTGCCGGTGCCGGAGATCACCCCGTCCGACCAGATGCTGTCGTTGACAGAGAAATTTGAGCGCGTCCGCCGACCGCGTGGCACGACACCGCTGCCCGAACAGGCGCCATGGCCGCGCGTTGCGAGCATTCCGGCGATGACCGCCATCGATGCACTTCCGGTGCCTGCCGAGTCACTGTTCGACATCGCTGAACGGCACAACACGCCGATCAAGGCACTGGTGCGTCTGCCGCATCATGCCGAGAATGACGGGATCGCCAGGTTGATCGCCGCAGATGGCGGCGAAGCTCGCCGGACCATTCCCGGCGCAATCCCGCCGGGACTATCGCCGACAGCTGCGGCGGCTCCGCGATAGGCCGTTTCGGGCTCAATCCGTGACGATCTTGGCGACGCACAGCACCGCGATGATGGCGAGGAAGAACAGGTCGATATAGGCCTTCATCTCGCCGGACTGGCGCTGCTGCACGACATCGCCAACCAGCGCCTTCCTGCTCGCGACGGCCGAGGGCCCTTCCCCGGCCAGACCGCCAAGACGGCGTGTTTCCAACTCCAGCTTCTGGATCGCCTTGAAGAACACGAAGCTGCGCAGCGCGGAAATCGCCCGCATGCCCGCATAGGCGAGCACCAGGCCCGCGATGATGGCGCGCTGCTGGTAGGTCCCGATGAAATTCAGGCTGAAATAAACCAGCGCCAGAAAAGCGAAATTGGCAGCGGCGCGGTAGATGTAGCTCAGATATTTCATAGGGGCTCCGGGCGACTGATGCGCGGCGCGATCATCGCGGGCCAAGGTCGCTGCGGCACTGCTAACGGTAGATCGTTACGGGAGCACTAAACCGGAATGACAACTGCAACCGATCGGACGATTTCGTTCGCAAGGGTGACCGTTGTGGGTGATTATCGTGGCACGGCTGGCCGCCCGAAGGAAGAGCGGCTCGCCCCCTCCGCCCGCCTGCCGGTCTGTGCCGGCACCAAAGTGACGGCATCCTCCTGGTTCATCTCCAGATAAGCGCGCTGATGCGGCAATGCCTCCGGCATCTGCTCTTGCAGGAAGGCCAGCAACTTCTCGCGGATCTCACAGCGCAGATCCCAGGACTGCGGAGCGTTTCGCGCGCTGACCAGTGCACGAAGCTCGATGGTCTGCGGATGGCTTTCGACCACCTGCAGATTGACCACCGCGCCGTCCCATAATTCGGTCTCCTTCACCGCCTGCTCCAGATGCTTGCGGATGCGGGGAATGTCGGCACCGTAATCCACATGCAGCTTGATGGCGCCGATCAGCGACGCCGCATCGCGGGTCCAGTTCTGGAACGGCTTTTCGATGAAATAGGACAGCGGCACCACCAGACGCCGCCAGTCCCACAGACGCACCACCACATAGGTCGATGCGATATCCTCGATCCAACCCCACTCGTTTTCGATGATGACGGCATCCTCGATACGGATCGGCTGGGTGATCGCGATCTGCACGCCGGCGATGAGATTGCTGAGCAGCGGCCGCGCGGCGAGACCGACAATGAGACCGGCGGCACCGGCCGAGGCGAACAGGCTGACTCCATATTGCCGGACGGATTCGAAGGTCATCAATGCGGTGGAGACACCGATGATAGTGATGAGAATATCGAGCACGCGCTTGAAGACACGCACCTGCGTCACATGCTTGCGGGCGCGATAATTCTCGTCGATATCGAGTTCGTGGCGTTCGAGATAGCGCGTGGCCGCAAGGTCCACCGCGCGCATCGACAACCAGCCGACCAGTGCGATGGTCGCCACCACGAAGAACTGCGCCAGTCGCTGGCGCGCGCCCTCGTCAAACGGCGCCACCGGCAGCACGAGCGCAACCGCCAACAGGCAGAGAGCCAGCCGTGACGGGCCGGTGGTGCGGTTGAGAAAGGTGATGCCGAAGGAACGCTGGCCCACGGCACGACGTGCCAGTACCATCACCGTTTTGTGGATGATGAGAGCAGCGATAATCGCCAGCACAATCAGCCCGAGGCCCGCCATCCATGCGGGAACCCAGCCGAACAGCCGCTCGAATGTCTCGATCAAGTCCATAGGCATTTGGTTCCGGAACCCCGAGGGCAAACGCTGGAAGCGCCGGGTGGTGCCAGCGGTAAATGCAGCGCAGTATTTCGCTCCTTGCATTGCACGCATACCGGGTGGCTTGACTCCCGGGCGGCCACCGACGTACCAGCCTGCCTTGCAGGGACTTCCCCGTCGTAAGCGTTAACGTCAATCAACGTGCTCGGATGTGGTCCGCCTGGCGTGACCGCGGCTAAAGAAGCACGTCGATATGAATCAGAACGCCCCTCTCCGCACCAAGCCCGTGCCGCTGGCACCGCATGATCGCAACAGCCTGCTCAGGCATGTCAGCATCGTGTTTTTCGGCTTCCTTTCGGTCGGCCTGCCACTGGCGCCGATCGCCCTCTATCTGCACGATCAACTTGGCTTCAGCACCGGCGTCATCGGCTTTGCCATCGGCCTGCAATCCGTCGTCACCGTGCTGACGCGTCACCGCGCCGGAACCTTGTGCGACCATCGCGGGGCGCGCTCGGTGATCCGTTTCGGCCTGCCGCTCGGCGTCATCGCCGGCCTGCTCTATCTCATCGCAGCGCTGCTGCCGATCCACGCGATCGCCAAACTGAGCTTGCTGCTGGCCGGCCGCATCGCGCTCGGTTTTGGCGAAAGCCTGTTCATTACGGGCGCCATGAACTGGAGCATCGGGCGGCTCGGCGCACAACGCACCGGCCTCGTGATGTCATGGCAGGGCATCGCGATGTATGCCGCGATCGGCCTCGGCGCGCCGCTGGGTCTCGCCATTTATAGCGCCATCGGTTTTGCCGGCGTCGCAATCACCGCAGCCCTGTCGCCGCTGATCGCTCTCGCCATCGCTGCCACGCTTCCCGACCTGCCCACCACCGGCAGCATCGAACGTGTCCCGTTTTACAAGGTCATCGGCCTGATCTGGCGTCCGGGCACGATCCTGTTTCTGTCGACCATTCCGTTTGCGGGGATCACCAGCTTTCTCGCCCTCGCCTATGCCGCCCGCGGATGGTCCGGCGCGGGCGCGGCGCTCGCTCTGTTTTCCACCGGCTATATCGCCGTGCGCCTGATCGGTAGCCACTGGCCGGATCGGTTCGGCGGCACCCGCGTTGCTGTCATATCGCTGGTTATCGAGGCCATCGGTCAACTGATGATCTGGCTCGCAAACGATCCGCTGCTCGCGCTGGCCGGCGCGCTGGTCACCGGCATCGGCTTCTCGCTGATCTTTCCTGCGATGGGCGTCGAAGCAACCCGTCGCGTCCCGATCGAACAGCGCGGGCGAGCGGTCGCGAATTTCATCGCGTTCTTCGATCTGGCGATCGGCGTGACTGCGCCAGCGGTAGGTTTTGCAGCGGGATTGTTCGGCTATGGATCAGCGTTCCTGATCGGTGCGATAGCCGCGCTGGGGGCGCTGCTACTCGCGGCGCGTGGTTGAGTTGATGGCGGATGCTAGCTCCCGCACGCGTCCGCCAATCGCCGGTCGAGTTCGCTGAATGAAGGCCGTTGCGCAGGATCGTCGGACAGACATGCCGATTTCAAATCCTGCATCAGCGCGAATGCATCGGAGTCTTTATGATCGCCGATGCATCGTTCGACCAGTTCTTCGAGCATGCAGCCAAAGGCCCTGACCTCGATCTGCTCAAGGCTCTTCGCCGCCGCGCCATCACGCTCGTAAAATGACGCTGCACCGAAATCGCCGAGCAGGACCTGTCCTTCGCCATCGTGCAGCGTGTTATGGGCGTAAAGGTCGCCATGCATGATCCCGCGCGCATGCAGATGGCGCGCAAGCGAGGCAACGCCCGACGCCATCCCCACTGCCGTTGAGATGCTGAATTGCAGATCTGCGGGATAAACGTCACGGGTGCAGGTCTCGAAACTCGGCGGCCCCGCCAGGTTGCGAAACTCGGGCCCGATCAGCTCCATCACCAGCCCGTTCGACCCGGATGGATGGCCCGCGACTTTTCCATTCACCGCAATCAGGTTCGGATGCAGTCCAGCTGCCATCGACGCCGCGAGTTCGGACTCCGGTGTGCCATCGCTGGTCATGGTCCCCTTGAACAGCTTCGCGGCAACAGATCGAGGGGCGTTATCGACCTCGCACAAACTGGCGCGATGGATGATCCCCGAGGCGCCTTGCCCCAGCAACTCGCCGAGCTTCAGATCGGCCCATTGGATGTCGCGAACCGCCGAGCCGGCAACGGCTCTCGCTTCGATGTCTGCGGAGAACGGATTGCCCGAATAGGCCAGCCACGACAGGCGCGGCAATCCGAGCAGACATTCGGGAAACGCCTGAAGTCGATTGGCCGACAGGCGGATCAACTCAAGGCGACGACACCTGGCCAGAGAGTCCGGAAGGCTCGTCAATTCGTTCCCGGCCAGCATGAGCTTCTGCAACTGGCCGCAATCGCCGATGCCATCCGGCAACGACCCGATCCTGTTGTTGGTCAGGATGAGCCAGCGCAGCTTTGACGTCAGGGCCAGCGGAGACACGTCGGCGATCTGATTGGCCTTGAAGCCGATCATGCTCAGTTCCGGGCAGTCGCCGAGCACATCCGGTACTTCGGTAAAGCGATTGTCGGAACAGAACAGAATCCGCAGCTTCCGCAGCCGGCCAAAATCCGGCGGCAAAGCCGACAGGGCGTTTCCGGACAGGTCGAGGATTTCGAGCGTCTCGGCGAGGTCGAAAATCTCGCGCGGAAACGTGTCCAGTCCGCAAGCCAGCCGAAGGTGCCGGCTGCCGGCTAGCGCTCCCGATTGCAGCTCTTCCATCGTCTGCATGACGGCCTCTCCCTCCACATCGGACCCGCTCTCTTGTTGCGCGGGAACGCCGTCACCAGCGGTCAATCACCTTGCAGGCAAGTTAAAGCCAAATCACGAAAAAACCCCGCAAGCCATTAAGCTTACGGGGTTTTTCGAATTGGTGCGCTCGAAAGGATTGGTAACAATCCCACAGCAATTGATTTTGCTTAACTATTCCGACTTTTCTCATCGAGATGTAGCACGATTTGTAACACGGTTTGTAGCACGAATATTGACCATTTC
Organism: Bradyrhizobium ivorense; assembly: GCA_943372615.1. Lineage (GTDB taxonomy): Bacteria > Pseudomonadota > Alphaproteobacteria > Rhizobiales > Xanthobacteraceae > Tardiphaga > Tardiphaga ivorense_A. The sequence continues at coordinate 5,445 of CALRZK010000020.1, forward strand.
AGGATCGCCGCAAGGTGCCCGGTTATCGGACGATAAAAGACTCGGCGCCTCGCCATCGATGGTCATGGCAGACCAATTGCTCGTCCCCGGCTCAGCCCTGAAAGTGGCATTAGCCGACAGCGGTATTTAAGCAAGACTTGCGCATTTTATGCCCCTAAACTCGGTGGACACGATCTGGCGCGTTCCACCGTAACCTGGAACATCGAAAGCGGTCGCGTCAGGCGCAATACTCGCCGCTTAGTTTTCGCCACCCGGGCAAGCTCGTTGATGCTCCGTCTGCATCTGTTCAATCCATTCTTTTGCTTTGGGAAGGAGTACCGCGCGTTCCAACGCGTCTTCCGGCAGAGCCTCCAGGGTCGCGGCGTAGCTTTCCCAAGCTTCGATCGAGTCAAACGGACTGGGCTCATCAATCATCGTATAAATTCTCATTATTTATCGATCTCTAGCCATCGTGCAGGTGACAATTCGTCGTCCAACTCTAATGATTTCACTCCATTTTTCGAGCTCTTACAGAGTCCGAAAACTCGACCGAAATATGGGCTTGAACGGGAAACACAGCTGAATGCCTTGGGGCGATAAGTCTTAACCCACGGCGTAACCAATGGTTACGAATTTGCATCACCATTCGTGATTTGCGGGCCGTCTTATTAGAGCTTCGATCGTTCAGGCCGCGCGGCCTTTGGACCAAGAGTCTTCTTGCCGCTTTGCATTCATAAGATTCAAAAGGCCAGCGGCGGCACGCGCATCACAGAGAGCGCGATGGTGGGTTTCGAGATCGAGGCCAAAGGTGCGACTTAGGTTTCCCAGGCCATACGATCTGAGGCCAGGATGTGTCCTGCGCATGCCGGCGCAGGTGCAAACCTTCGGAAATCGGAAGCGTCGCTCCAGTCGCTCGTATTCGCTCGAAATGAACCCGTAGTCGAAATTCACATTGTGCGCGACGAAGATGCCGTCGCCCATGAATTCCATGAAACTGTCGGCGACGGTCGCGAAAAACGGAGCGTCGCGCACCATTTCGTTGGTGATGCCGGTCAGCTGGACGATCTTGGATGGTATCGCCCGCTGTGGGTTCAACAAGGAATGCCACTCACCGACAATCTCGTGGTTACGCATCTTGACCGCTCCGATCTCGGTGATGCGGTCGAATGCAACCATGCCGCCCGTCGTCTCCACGTCCACGACGACGTAATCCTGATCGGGATCGAACCTATATGCAACGCGACCAATCTCTACCGGGATCTTGGCGTTGCCGAGTTGCCGGAGACGGGTCAGTTGATTTCGACGGATGACGTCTCCTTCTGCCTTCACCTCGCTGAAAGAGATTTTGCCATCCCGAACAAGCATCAAGTCTGGGAAACCGTCTCGCATCGAACGGAAATCCCGGCACATAGCCTCCAGGATGTTCGCTAGGCCTACTGCGTCCACACCGGCTAGCAGGCACCGCAGTGCGTCCAAATCGACATGATCCCATGCGAATAGCCCATTCGGCCTTCCCCACTTCGCGGCAACGGATTTGAGAACCAGATTCAGAGCCGCCCCAGATCGCACGACGTCGAGCTTGGCTGCGATCTGCGGCTCGAACCGACGCAAAAAAGTTCCGTCCTTTAGGCAACGCGGCACCCAGTCGAAGCCGCTATTGAGTTGATCGGATTCGAACAGCTCGTCCCAGAAGATGAGCCCGAACATCGAGAGCCAGACAATGTTCTCCGTGAAAAAGACGCGATAGCCCTGACGACGTTTAAGCGAGGCCACCCCCGCCTCCGGATTGCCGCGATGGGCGTCGTCGATGGCAATCGTCGTCGCAGCCCGAAGCATTTCGGTACAGGCACCCGTCCGACGGCCTCCAAACTTGCGTGCAAAGAAGTCCGACGCGAATGTCAGTTCATCATCCGTCAGCGGATCATCGATCATCCGCGTGAGAAGCGCCTCCGCTTCGATCTTGTCGCCGGACGCGTAGATCAGCCGGACTAGCCTCTCGCGGCAGTCAGCAGACTCCCCGGCGCGATAAAGGGAGTTCGCATGTTCGAGATCCCCAAGCTTCTCGAAAAATTGGCCGACACGGCATGCAGCGCGCCCGCGGAGTTCAACCGCGTAGTCCGTTGGACAGGATGGTCCCGTGAGGATCTCTTCGGCACAACGTCGATAGACATTGGCGCATTTCTCTTCGATACGGTCCAGAATCTGACTGTAATAAAAACAGGCTCGCGCCTCGTCGCCATCCTCGAAGCGAGCGCTAAAGGCAGACGCACCGTTCGTCCGCATGAGACCCAGATCGCGAAGCGCAAAGTTCTTGAGATCGACCTCGGTCTTGCCGAAATAGAGATAGAGCTGGAATTCGATAGGTGTGGTGCCGGCAAGAACGACGAACCGGTCTCCGTCACAGTATTCGACGGCAGTATCGAAGGGGATGCGCTGGGCGAAGAACTCAACCAGCTTTGGTTTCGACCATGAAGAGCGGATGTCGGAATATCCCGCACTTTTGGCCCCGGTCAACAATTCGGTCTTCGGAAGCCGTGACAGGAACGCCATGTAGTCGTCCGGGACGAGCGATCGAGCGTGACCGATGCCCCTCAGTTCCGCCAGCGCGGAACCGACGTCCAAGATCTCAGCGTATCTGAAATGCTCGCGATTGAAGACCGAACCACGTCGATTGACCATCCGGACGAGCAGACACTGCGCATCACGGGACAATTTTCCGAAAGAGCGGAAAAAATCGTGGTGCTCTTCGGTCAGGATCGACCCGTAAGTCTTCGCGACAAAGCCGAGCATCTCCCTGAAATGATCGAGGTAGTAATAGACCGGGAGTGACGGGAGGCTCATTGGGCAAAGCCATGATATGTCGCGAAAAAATGCCAGCGGTGGGAACATCAACCTGAAGCTAGACCTGCGCGTCAGAGTGCACTATGTTCTCTTTTTGTTCAATCGCATAAGAATGTCAAGACAGCTCGCATCGACGGAAATTCTTTGGCTTGAGCGGAGGGTTGTCGATATGCCGGTCTGCTTTGACGCGGATGTCTTTTAAAAATCCTGTTCCTCGCTCCTCTTTTCGATCAGCCCGCCGACTCTTCTTACGATCCGCGACGTCGCTCCCGATGGCGAATCCTTTGGCCGACTGAGCGCTGATGAAAAACTAACGAAACAAGATGGGATGCAAGTGCTGATACGTCTTTTGAACGCGCTGCAAAATTATAAAGCCAGCCCCGACCCACTCGCAGCGCTCGCCAACACGGTCGCGCTTGTCATCGCAGGCAACCAGCCCTTCTATCCATTGTATCTCCACGCCATCGTCGGGCACTCCGCTTGGCCAGCGTGGATCACACTCATCACGATGCCCGTCTTCGCGGTAGTCCCTGCGCTCGCCCGGCGCAATTCGCTGATGGGCCGCGCCCTGTTGCCGACGATCGGGACGGTGAACGGAATACTTGCTGTCAAACTGATTGGAACCGACACCGGCGTCGAACTCTTCTTGCTGCCATGCATCTTGCTGGCGGCGCTTCTCTTCAGATCCAACGAGCGACACGTAATGCTTGCTGTCCTAGCCCTGCCGTTCGGCGCATACTTTCTGTTGGACCCTGCCGTCGGACCGCCGCTCGCGAGCTTCAGCGCGGCCGAATATCGATCCATCATCTCGATGCACGGGTTCAGCGTGGCCTGCCTGTTCGCATTGATCGGCTTCAGCTTCCCATCCGGAAAAGCCGCGTAACCAAGTCGAGTTCATCCGTAATGCCAAACACGGACGACGATGATCGACCGATTGCGGTCCAGCCCCGCAAGATCATCCATGTCGATATGGACGCCTTCTACGCGTCAGTCGAGCAACGGGATAATCCAGAGCTTCGTGGCAAGCCGGTCGCAGTCGGAGGTTCGCGTGAGCGCGGGGTCGTAGCCGCGGCGAGCTACGAAGCGCGCAAGTTCGGCGTGCGCTCGGCGACGCCTTCGATCACCGCCAGACGTCAGTGCCCGGATCTGATCTTCGTGAAACCGCGCTTCGAGGTCTACAAGGCGATCAGCCAGCAGATACGCAAAATCTTCGCCGAGCATACGCCGGTCATCGAGCCGCTATCGCTGGATGAAGCGTACCTGGATGTCACCGAAAACCTGCAGAACATCCCGCTGGCGCGCGACATCGCGCTGAAGATCCGTGCGAAGATCAAGGATGAGACCGGTCTCAACGCCTCGGCCGGAATCTCCTACAACAAGTTTCTCGCGAAGCTCGCCTCGGATCACCGTAAGCCCAACGGCCAATACGTTGTCTCTCCGAAAATGGGACCTGCGTTCGTCGAAAGCCTCGCCGTCGGCAAATTCCACGGCATCGGCCCCGCGACCGCATCGAAGCTCAACGCGCTCGGCATCCGGACCGGGCTCGACATCCGCAATCAGACCCTCGCCTTCCTCGAAGCTCATTTTGGTAAGTCGGGTACCTACTACTATTGGATCTCGCGCGGCATCGACGAGCGGCCGGTGCGCGCGAACCGCATCCGCAAGTCGGTCGGTGCCGAGAACACGTTCTTCGAAGACCTGACGGAGCTCGACGCCATGATAGAAGCGCTCCAGCCGCTCATTGACAAGGTCTGGCGGCACTGCGAGGCGACCGGCAATCGAGGACGTACGGTCACGTTAAAGGTCAAGTTCTTCGATTTCGAGATCATTTCTCGAAGCCGATCCACCGAGGCCCTGATCACTAGCCGAGAGGATCTGGGTCGCGCCGCAGTTCAATTGCTGAGAAGCGCGATGCCTCTGCCGAAGGCTATACGCCTACTTGGAGTTTCGCTCTCATCGTTACAGCGGGATGATGACGAAGCGGAACAGCTCGGACTGCCAATCTAGCAGCTCGCCGAGCCTATAATCCACAGCCATCACTCGGTTCGCAACAGCGGTTTCAAGCCACTTTTCGCTTGCGCGCTGTCGGAGCCCTGGCGCGTGACATAGCTAGCCGTCGGCATGCTTATGAAGACATTTGCGCGGACAGGCCGAACCACACCCGCGACGAAACGCCCCTCTGCCGGTGGGAACGCTGACACCGATCTGACGTTCGCTTTAGCTCTGTAATGATGCAAACGTTCGGGTGGCGCATGTCATTTTCTCCAAATCCCATTCTACTCGTCGGGGGAACGGGTGCTGTCGGAACGCTTACAGCCCGCGCGCTGCGTTCAGCTTATCCAAGCGTTCCTCTGTTAATTGGCGGGCGCGATCTAAAGAGGGCTGAAAACTCCGCGAAGGAGCTAGGCAACGCGGAAGGCATAAAGATCGACGAACGGGCGGACGATCTGGGACTGGGCGATCGTCGTCCGAGCGCGGTTGCAGTCTTTTATTCCGACGACCGGCTTGCCAGCCTGCGCTTCGCGCATGGACGAGGTATACCTCATCTCGGCATCTCATCGGGAATATTCGAGATCGCTCCGGAAGTCGCCACCTACATGCTCGCTCCGACCTCCGCAGCGATCGTGCTTGGCTATGAATGGCTGGTAGGCGCCACCACAGTCGCGATGCTGCAAGCCGCGAAACCCTATACACGGATCACCGAAATCAGCATCGGTGCGTTGGTCGATGATCAAGACAAGGGCGGCCCCGCTGTCGAAGAAGACTTCAAGCGACTTAGCCACCTGCTTCCGTCCGCGCTAACGCGCCGAGATGGCGCCTATGTCTGGCGAAGCGGTGACGAAGCCAAAGCCACGTTCTCCGCCATCGACGGCACCACGATCAGCGGGATGGGATTTTCATCGATTGACGTTGCTGGTCTCGCTGCGGCTACCGGGGCGCCCAACGTGCAATTCAACCTGGCAACCGGAGTATCCTCGTCGCGTCGTCGCGGCGCGCCGAAATCTGCAGAGATATTGATTTCACTCGCGGGCGAGGATCAGGGCGGGCAATCTCTCCGCACCCGCCATGCGGTGTTTCATCCGGGTGGAGCCGCCCAACTGACCGCTCTAGGTACCAGCGGGATATTGGAACGATTGGCGGGTCTCGATGGAGCACCTCCCACGCGCCCTGGACTATACTTCCCGTTCCAGGTTCTCGACCATTCCGTCTATTTGGAGCGCTTGCGAGCGCATGGCGGAGATCTACTGAACCTACCCTTTGAATAACGAGTTAGCGGGCGCCTACTCTTATTTTGCGTGTCTGACGCTGCCCCAAACCTGAACCGGGCTGACTGCCACGCTTCAAGGGAAGATCGGCGGGGATTTCGCCGTCATCAAAGTTCGAAGAACGTGAGCCCCCAGCTTCTGACCGCTGTGGTCACTGACAGCGGTTGCGCTCGCTGCCCTCACCCGCGATTGCCGAGGCTGTAAATTCTTGCGAACAATGTTGCTTGGGCCAAAGCAGAATCAACCGGGTTAACTTTTCTTCATCACGAAACCAAAGCCGAGTTCCCGACGTAGCTTGCGCAATCTCGAAATTCTAAAACCGCGAAAGTGACCCGCCCTCGGCGGTTGCGCGGAGGAAGCGCGCGCCTATGGTCGATCATCGACGTAATCAACTAATTCGGAAACTGCCCCTCAGCGATCAGGTTTTCCTCGAAACTTTTGGATCAGGAGTCGCGCTTGCTCCCGGTACCATTCTGCACGATGCTGGAAGTCGCTCAGTCAGCATCTACTTTCTACACGATGGCTCGGTTTCTTTCCTCGTCGTAGCACGCAGCGGAGCACTGACCGAGGCGGGATTTTGCGGCAACGAGGGTGCTGTTGGGTCGTTTTATGATTTCGATAGTCGTCAGAACTTTACGCGAGCAGTCGTCGTTTCGGGAGGTACTGCCTTGCGATTGTCGATTGATCGCTTCGACCAGCTCCAAAGCCAATCGAGCGAGTTTCGTAGACAGATAGACCGAGCGAACAATCGTATTCTGGAGCGCGCGCAGCAAATTGCCGCCTGCAATGTCACTCATCATCTGGAATCACGGCTTTGTCGGTGGTTACTCCAATCCATTCGCGAGAGCGGCCAGCGAATTCAGCTCACCCAAGAGATACTTTCGCAAATGCTCGGTGTGACACGTGCCCGGATCAATGAAGCACTAAAAACGCTCGAGGCAGCTGGCGCATTGGCGCAGCCGACTCGCGGCGTCATTCAGGTCATCGACAGGCTCGTTCTGCAGCGGATGTCCTGCGAGTGCGCCACGGTTTTGAG